>JBDNFX010000294.1:0-1538 GCA_041689575.1 Kapaibacterium sp. (SeqCode) | reverse complement strand
TGTACGAACATTCTCACAACGTGAAACCAAACCTTTTATAATCACAAAATAGGAATAAAGAATATGAAAACGATACTTAGTCTTATTAAATCAATTATCATTTTAGTTTGTTTCGGAATATCGATTTCATCGTATTCTCAAACTGAAAGTACTTCTTTAAGTTCATTAACACAAATTGGTGGATTTGCATTTGCATCTTCAAATATGCATTCTGCAGATTTTAAAACATTACCAGGTGTTTTTGGATGTTCTCCTGGATATACTTCAGGTTCAGGTTTTGGTTTTTCTTTTGGTGGGATTTATCAAATTCCCATCAATAGCAATCTTTCATTACAAGTAAGAGGTGCCTTTTCGTCGTTGGGAAGCACTATGACTCGCGAAGAAACAATTGGTAACGCACGAAGTAATAACGTAGCGGTACCAGCAATTTCTAAACATACTTTAGAAAGTTCATTGTCTGTAATTGAAATTCAACCGCTCCTTTATTTTCAACCCATTCAAAATGCCTTAAATGTGTCGTTTGGTTTAAATACTGGGTTTATAGTTGGTTCTAATTATACTCAAAAGGAAGAATTAATTACTCCTTCAAATGCACTGTATGAAAATGGGTTGAAACAAAGAAATATTACAACTGGTGCAATTCCTAATACATCCGCATTGCAACTTGGTGCTTTAGTAGGGCTTGGGTACGATGTATTAGTTGGAAAAAGTATTTTTATTACACCAGAAGTACAATATGGCTTACAATTGACTAATGTTGTATCAGATACTGGGTGGAAAGCAAATTCGCTTAGATTCGGTGTTTCTGTTCGTCATATATTTCTTCCAAAAGAACTTCGACCAACGCCACTTGATCCTGATGAAAAAAGGTAATTTTAATTACTTCATTTTCTACAAAAAACCTCTTTTTTTAAAGAGGTTTTTTTTGGGCAGTTAAAAGCTTTGCTTTGAAAGTATTGACATTTATACAACACTTTTACTTCTTTCTACTTTGAAGTTGTGTAAAATTTACCTAATTTTGTAATTCCGTACCAAAACTTTCATCCATTTCTAAAGATTATTGTGTCGAAGAAAAAAACTAAGTATTTGTTTATTTCCGGAGGAGTAGTTTCTTCTGTCGGAAAGGGGATTGCATCTGCATCAATAGGATTACTTTTAAAACAACGTGGTTATTCAGTAACCATAATGAAATTCGATCCATACATTAATATTGATCCGGGGACAATGAACCCACTTCAACACGGAGAAGTGTATGTTACTGACGATGGTGCCGAAACTGATTTGGACTTAGGTCACTACGAGCGTTTCTTGGATGTTTCTATGTCTAAGAACAACAATGCAACTGCTGGTCAGGTCTATTATGAAGTGATCCAACGTGAGCGTAGTGGTGATTATTTAGGAAAGACTGTTCAAGTTATTCCCCATATCACAGATGAAATCAAACGCAGGATGACTATATTTGATGGACAATTCAACATAGTTATTATAGAAATTGGTGGAACTGCTGGCGATATTGAATCTCAACCATTCTTAGAAGC
>JBDNFX010000293.1:0-3080 GCA_041689575.1 Kapaibacterium sp. (SeqCode) | reverse complement strand
TTGAGAACTTCTTGCCACTTATCTCCGTGATCTTGCAGCATATTTTCCACTGCTTTTGGATTTTTTTCTAATAATAATTCAGGAGAAATCAACATATTCATAGTAGAAAAAATTGATTCTTCCCAATAAAATTTTGTTGCGTGCATTGTTAAACTCTTTACGAGATTTGGTTTTATCATTGCAGCATTTAGCCCAATATATCCACCTAAACTATACCCTACAATATGTACGGAAGTAGCGTTCACTTCATTGAGAATATCAAGAAGGTCATTTGTCATTTGAAATAAAGAAAGAGGAGATGCACTTACGCTATTTTTACCATGTGATCGAAGTTCAATGGAGATAACTCCAAATTGTTGAGGAATCAATGATATAAACTCTTTCCATTGTTCTTTCGAAGAAGCTAAACCTGGAATAAACACTATTATAGGTCTTTGTTCAGTATCGATTATTCTGTCAATTGAAACGAAAAATTTATACAAATCTGTACTTGAAGTAACCTGGATTTCTTTCATTGTTTTGGGCTTTCATCAATTAATGGCAAAGAAGCAACTCGTTTATCTCGTCGCTGTTTAGCAAATTCTCGTAGGTCTACTACATTATCGTCTTCATCAACAATTTCAACACCTAACATTGTTTCCATTACGTCTTCCAAAGTAATAAGACCTTCAATTCCCCCATATTCATCTACAACTATAAATTGATGTTGTTGACGTTCAATAAATTGTTCTAAAGCCTTATCTAATTCAGCTTTATCAGGAATATAATAGACATCTCTTGAAAACTCTTTTAGTGTTGCAGAATTATTACCACGGAGTGCTGCCCACATAATATCTTTCGTCATAACATACCCAGTAACCCCATCTATAGATGAACCACTCCAAATAGGGAATCGAGAATATTGTCGTGATTCCAAACTTTGGAGGGCTTTTTCTACCGTTTCGTCTTGGTGCATGCTAAAAACAACCGTTCTTGGCGTCATAACATCGGCAACTTCAACCGTATTGAATCGCATCAACGATTTTATAATTCTATATTCTTCAGGGTCGATACTTCCTTCTACATGAGCATTTTCAACTAATGCATCAAGTTCTTGGCGAGAGGTGTCCTCCGATTGTGAACCACCAAAAAAGTGAACAATTTTTGTAGAAAACCAAGCAAATGGTTTTATACAAAACAGCAAAATATTTAGACTTATAATAGTAATAAAGGCAATTGATAATGGTTTTTTTGTTCCAATAATTCTAGCAATGTACTTTATGAAAACTATCGAAACAAAAGCAATCAATTCCGCATATAATAAATATAGTGGATTATTATATGTTGTAATTGCAGTCCAAGCAAAAGCTGTTGCAACTACAAAGTTGAAGAAAATATCGGTTATGTGTAGCGATAAAATCGTAAGGGAATACTGTTCTTTTGCAGATGTTAATGCAGCTAATATTCGTTCTGGAACAGGTATTTCATTTACTCTAAACTCAATATTAGAATTTACAAATGCTCTCATTAAGGAAACAAATCCACTAAAAATTAGACCTACTATTGCAATAATAATGTCCATTTTATTTAGCGAAACTCACGATCAACAATAGTAATTCGAGAGGGGTAAGTAATAGGACCTAAAGAAGATGTTACAGTTGGTTGAGCATCTAAACTTACACGAGAGGATCCACCTACTCCTGCTAAAGCTAATGCTAAATTTATCAGTTTGTCATAACCACCATTTCCAAAAAATTGATACATATCCAAACTAAATCGAATAGGTACTATGACACTTAAAGAAGAAGCAGGAATTTCTATAGGAGAAAGGATATCTGCATTTACTGTCGGTGTTCCATCTATCAACAAACGAGACGCAAGACCTGTCAAAGTAACAGCAGATCTATTTTGTGTAGCAACACCATCGTTAGGATTTTTAACTGCAACATTGATAATCATTTCCGAAGGGAAATTTTTATTTCTAAATGAATTTGTTAAAGATAGACCATCAGAAATTGTAAAATCGGTTAATGATCTTTTACCCTCAAAATTAATTCCACCAGCAGAAAAGGAATTTACATTTTCAACTTTAAATTGTAATTTCGACAAGGAACTCATAGTATTCGAAAGTCCTTTTAAAAAGGAACACCCGTTCAATCCCAAAATGGTGAAAAGCAATAACACGGAGTAGGCTAGTTTTAAAATAGGTTGTTTTTTCATAGTGATATTATTTGTAATTAGAAAAGTATATAGAACAAAGATACATATAAAGATGATATTAATATATGAATTTTAGTTTTTTCATGGAATATCTTGCTAATTATACTCTTTTGATTCTTTTGAAATCATGGAAGATACAATCATTGATGAAAGGATAACTAATGGAATTCCTCCTCCAGGGTGAGTGCTACCTCCAACATAGTATAAATTTTTTAGTTTTTTATCTTTGTTTTTAGGGCGAAGAAATGCTGAAAACATAGAATTAGAGGAATTTCCATATAAAGCGCCATTTGTGGTCGATGTTTCAGTTGCAAACGAAGCTTGATCTCGTATTTCATAGTCAAGAATTTCTTCTCTACTAAGGATTGAAAATTCTTCAAGACGTTGTAATATTAGGTCAAAATACTGTTCTTTCTCTTTGGTTTTCAAAAAATTTACATTTTCAATGGCTGGAGAATTTATTAATATAAACCAATTTTCAGTATTTTCCCCTGCTTGAGATGAATCTGAGATTGAGGAATTTGAAATATATATCGACATATCTAGGGGTAAAACTTTTCTTTCGAAGATATCTTTAAACTCTTCCTCATATTCATTTGAAAAAAATAGATTATGATGAAGAATTGGTCTTGAAGAATTCTTTTTTACACGTAAAAGTATCGAAAAACCAGAACAAGATAAACTTGTAGGCTCAGATATTTTTCTTTTCAAAAGATAATTTTGGGTAGAATGATAATCGACATTTGAAACAACAATATCAGCGGGTATAAATCTCCCCTTTTCAGTAACAACTCCAGTGGTAATATTCTTTTCGAAAATAATTTCTGTCACCGCTTCATTTGTATGGAGTGGAATAGATTTTTTTTGAACTAACGAAGTCA
>JBDNFX010000292.1:0-5673 GCA_041689575.1 Kapaibacterium sp. (SeqCode) | reverse complement strand
TGAATTCAAAACAAGTCTATTTCCCCTTCTTATACATTACAGATTTCAATCTGATAATCTATTAAATTCAAGTTACACAATCATTCGTAATTTCCCTGTTCCTGGTCGTTCATTTCGCTTCAATATTGGTGTAACATGGCTATAATAATATCAATTCTCATTTTTTTCATATACAGTGTTTCATTTGCTCAGTTTAAACAGGGTTCAATTGATACTGTATATTCAGTTTCATTTGGAAGTGGTCAAGCATTTGGACAGTCAGCAATTTTTTTTCCTAAGAATATATTTGGTTTACCTGACACAAACGCTCGATTTAATGCACCTTCATCTTCAGAAGACCAAATTTGTTCAATAGGTTTAAATGGTAGTATTATAATTGGTTTCAAAGGGAAAATAGTACGTGATTTACCTGGAAAAGATTTTACAGTTTTCGAAAATGCTTTCGAATTTTTAGAAGGCAGAATATTTTCTGAACCAGCAATAATAGAAGTTTCTAAAGATGGAATTATTTTTTATCAATTTCCTATTGATTCTTTAACTTTAAAAGGTTGTTCAGGTACATACCCAACAAATGGCAACGAAAATCCTTATGATCCAATTAGAAGTGGGGGAAATAGTTATGATTTGTCAGAAATCGGTATTGATTCAGTGATTGTAATTCGAATTACTGACGTATCTACAATTTTACAAAATGAAAAACATCCACTTTACAGTCCAATTGTTACTGGCTTTGATCTTGATGCTATTGTTGGATTACATTTACAAGATATTGAGATTGTAAGTTCTGTACATAACGAATACGTTTCTTCTGATATAATATCTGAATCTGAATTTGTTCACTACGTTAATCAAGGGGAAACAGTCTCTTTATATTCCCTCAATGGTACTCTTATTCTTTCTTCAAAAAATGGTGTAATTCGCTTTAACCAGATAGGTACCTATATTCTATTATTTCAAAATAAAAATGAAACGAAAAGAAAAATCATACACATTTATTAAGCAATTCGTCTCTTTATGTCTATTAGTTGCTTTATTAGGATCTTGTAATGATTCTATAGGAGTTGCCGATGATCCAAAGGAATTTTCAGAAGGAATTTATATCTTATGTGAAGGACTTTGGAGACAGGATAATTCTACAGTTTCTCACTATGATACTCAAAGCAGCACTATAGTTAATGATGTTTTTGGAGTCAATAACCCAACTCTAAGACTTGGCGATACAGGCAATGATATTCTGGTTTTTGGAAAGAAATGTTTTGTTGCAATGTCAACTTCAAAGTCAATTGAAATTTTTTCAATTGGCACAACGAAATCCTTAGGAAGAATAGTTTTCGATGGAAAAATTGAACCTCGATCGTTAACAATTCTCAATGACACTCTTGGATATGTAACCACACTTGGCGATGATTCAGTTATTGAATTTAATCCGTTCACCAATAAAAAAAAGAACAGAATACCCGTAGGACCAGCTCCTGAAGGTATTTCTCATTGGAAGAACTTAGTGTTTGTAGCAAATTCTGGCTATGGCGATTTCAGATCAAAAGAACCCTTAGCCGGATCTGTAAGCGTAATTGATTCCAAATCAAATGTTGTACAAAAGTCTTTTTATGTTGGTCCGAATCTTTTAACAACGATGGTAGATACTATTTCAAATACATTATTGTGTTTTTACGCTCATTTGCCTTCAAAAACAGATTCACTTTCAGGTATAGTCCAGTATTCCTTACCGGCATTGGAAGAACTACGAAGATGGAGAATTCCTACAGCAAGAAGTATCTCTTTAATTGATAATACTACGTTACTTTTTCTTACTAAAACTGGTGTTTCTACTTTAGATACACGTTCTTCGGAAACTAAACCATTTGAAATCATACAGAATTCTGAACTTAAGGATATTTGGACTGGGGTTTCTAAACAAATTATTCGAAATTCACCCACAATTGTAATTTCTAATTCCAAGAATTACAGTGTTAATGGTTCCTTATTGTTTTATTCAACAAAAGGTATATTTTTAAAGGAAGTTTCAGTAGGGTTAAATCCAACAAAACATATTTTTTACTCAACGAAATAGTTGATTAATTCCCCTGCTTTATATACGAATTAGTATTTTACAAAATAGTCTACGTTTATATTTTGGCGAAGTATTGAAGCCATACCTCTCATTACCAAAAATGGATCAAAGGTATGTTTAATGCCCATTTTTACTAGTCTTGAAGAAAAATAGTGATAGTTTCCCCCTGTTATGAAAACAGAAGGTACATTTGAAATATTTTTGCTAAATTCTTCAAATGCTAAAAGTATTGCTCCACAAGTATTGGAGACAATTCCTGAATGTATAGCATCTGCAGTAGAGAGTGAAAGAATTTTATCTGCATTTTCAAAACATTGTGAATGAATTGCAGTTTTTGAAAGTAATGCAGTTTTTTGAGTCATATATCCCGGGAAAATCATTCCTCCAACAAATTCATTCGAAGACGACAAACAGTTAATCGTGGTGGCAGTTCCACAGTCAACTGACATAACATTGCCATTTGATAGAAAACGGGCTCCTATAGCACCAAAAAGTCTATCTGAGCCAATATTTGATATATTTGATATGTTACTAATTTGAATTTCAGAAATTAAAGAGCGAATATTTATACGTTTCCCTTGAAAATTAGGATTTAAAGAAATTATTTCTTCTAATTTTGCTGGTGAAACAGATGAATAATAGATTGAGTCCGTAGAAGTTAGTTTTTTACAGTCAATTTGAAGTGATTCTAATTTTGTATACGAGCAATACTTTAAAACGTTATTACGTAACCATTTACATCGAGTATTGCCAATATCTATTATCATTTTGGTTCTGCAGAAAGTTTATAACGTATTGAATCACCATTGCTTATTAAGAGCTCTTCCAGAGTTTCTGTATTCTTAATTTTTAAACGTGAATCTGACATAAGAGATTCTACAAGCCAAACGCCTTCTTTTTCCTTTACTTCAATTTCTAAACCTTCAATATTTACGATTTTTTTAAATTTTTGAAAAATAGTATTGTGTGGCATATCAACATAACCTTCAATAAACTTTTTCATTTCCGTAAAAAAGTTTTCTATACTAATATGAACACCAAGTAAAGAAAGTGAAGTAGCGTTTTCAACCTCTTCAGAAAATTTAGACTGTTCAACATTTACTCCCATCCCAATAACAGTCACCATACAAACAGATCCCATAAACTCGTGTTCAACAAGAATACCTGCTAATTTTTTCCACGTTGTATCTTTTTTATCGTAAGCATATATATCATTAGGATATTTTATAGCAAACTGAATTCGAGGTGCTATTTTTTTTAAAGTTTCATAAACTATGAGCGTCCCCATCAGTTGGTAACTCGCTAAAACTTCAGGAGTTAGCATACAAAGTTGGTTCAAACCAATAGAACAGTATATATTCTTCCCATAATCGCCTTCCCATGTATGAGAATTACGTCCCTTGCCACGAGTTTGATAATTCGCATTAACTACAACGACTCCTTCTTTTGGAGCTAGTTCTTTCGCAAAATCATTAGTTGTACTTACAGAATCATAAAAAAAGTATTTCATAGGAATTTGGATATGGGTTTATATAATGAAACTACTACTAAAACGTACATTTATAACTACTTATTTCAATTGATTATGTTTGAAGATACAATTTGTGCCTTAGCAACTCCTCCAGGGGTTTCAGGTTTAGCCGTTATTCGAGTTAGTGGTACTGTTGCAATAGAAGTTGTAGACAAGTATTTTAAGGGTAAAAAGCCCCTAAAACAGTGTGCTTCACACACTATACATTATGGAATATTTAAAGATAAAGACTTAATTATCGACTCAGTTACTGTTTCGATTTTTAAGAATCCTCAATCTTATACTGGTGAAGATACTATTGAAATAGGTTTACATGGAAACACATTAATAGCGCTTCAAATAATTGAGTCGTTACAAAATGGTGGGGTTAGATCGGCAACTGCAGGAGAATTCACGAAAAGAGCTTTTTTAAACGGTAAAATCGACATCACTCAAGTTGAAGCGATTGCTGACTTACTTCACGCACAAACAATACCTGGCACTCGTTTAGCAGCTCAACAGTTGTTTGGAGGTTTAACAAAAAAACTACACTCACTTAAAGATCAATTACTCACTATATGTGCTTTATTAGAAATAGAACTCGACTTTTCAGAAGAAGACTTAGAATTTGTACAAAGAAAAGAAATAGTGCGCCTTTTAAATGTAGTAAATGAACTTGCTTTAGAAATGATAGAATCTCATGAAAGTGCACAATTATATAGAAGTGGATTTCATATTGGACTAATCGGGTACCCAAATTCCGGCAAATCTTCACTTTTTAACACGTTAATAGAAAAAGAAAGAGCTATTGTAAGCCACATAGAGGGCACTACAAGGGATTTTATTGAAGAATCGTTATATCTTCAAGGATTTAAAGTTTCTATTGCAGATACTGCAGGGATTAGAGAAACTGATGATGTTATTGAATTAGAAGGCATAAAATTTGCACATAACATTATTGAAATGAGTGATATTCTTTTTTTAGTAAACGATATGTCATTAGGTGTAGATAATTCTTCAAAATTGTTTGATTCTATAACTAAAACATATCCAAAAAAAGAAATTTTTATCATCCAGAATAAATCTGATTTAGTAAACAATATTACACTTGAAAATAAAATAATCATTTCTGCAAAGTATAATTCTGGTATTACTGCTGTAAAACAAACAATAGTAGATAAAATCAGTTCAATGACGGATTATGGGACTGATTACATGGTTAACGACAGACACATTACTTATTGCAAAGCAATAGTTCACGATGTAAACCTAGCAATCAAAGCATTAGAAAACAATTTATCGAATGAATTAACTACAATCGACATTCGCTCAGCAATAAATCATATTGGATCAATACTAGGTGAAAGTCAATCGGATGAAGTTTTAAACACAATTTTTTCTCGTTTCTGTATCGGAAAATAAATGGACAAGTACTACTATAGACCTTTGGAAGAAGAAGATTTCACAGAATATCTTCATTTACAAGAAGAAGCACTACAAAATTCTCCAGAATTGTTTGGTTCAGATTATGTTTCATACCAATCAATATCATTGCTAAACAAAGAACAATTGTTTGAACAATTCTTGAATTACCCATATAATTTTCTCTTAGCTTGTTACAACGAACAAAATAAAGCAATTGGTATGATAGGTTTTTCTAGCAAGAAAGACAAATCTCACATTCGACACAAAGCTGATATATGGGGGCTTTACGTCAAACCAGAATATAGAACTAAGAATATTGCGACCACATTAATACAACAAGTAGTTCAATCAGCAAAAGACAATTTAGGTACAGAACAAATACTCTTAAAAGTTGCCGTTCCGAATACAAAAGCCTATTCTTTGTATTTAAAACTTGGGTTTTTGGTCTATGGTACTGAAATACGAGCTTTAAAAGTTGAAGATCAGTACGTTGATGAATATTTAATGATCAAGTTGCTTTAAATTGTTCCACGTGGAACATTGTTCCTAAATATTCTCTTTTGTTCCATGTGGAACGTTGTTCCTGAATATTCTCTTTTGTTCCACGTGGAACGTTGTTCCTGAATATTCTCTTTTGTTCCACGTGGAACGTTGTTCCTGAATATTC
>JBDNFX010000291.1:0-3976 GCA_041689575.1 Kapaibacterium sp. (SeqCode) | reverse complement strand
CATTTGTAGCAAGGACATTCGCCATAGATGTTCCAAAACTTCCAGCACCCAAAACAGAAATCTTCATTTTTATTATAATTTAGATTGAATATAAGACTTAATAGTATCTAAGGAAACTCTTACTTGTTGCATTGAGTCTCGTTCTCGAATTGTTACTGCTTGGTCTTCGAGTGTGTCGAAATCAATTGTTATACAAAATGGAGTTCCAATTTCGTCTTGGCGTCTGTATCTTCGCCCAATTGCTCCTGATTTGTCGAACTGAACCTTCATATTCTGTTGCAAATCTTTATACAATTTAGTAGAAATTTCTAATAAATCAGCATTATTAACTAATGGAAAAACACCTGCAGTAATTGGGGCAAGCTCGGGACTAAACCGTAAAACTGTTCGAGTTTCTTCTCCACCTTTATCGTCAGTAACGGTTTCTTCGTCGTAAGCATTACACAAAAAAGCCATAAAATTCCGAGATGCACCTGCCGCAGTTTCTACAACGTACGGAACAAAACGATCCTTGGTAACGGTATCTACAAATTCTAATTTTTTTCCAGAAAATTCTTGATGTTTCTTCAAATCAAAATCAGTTCTAGAATGAATACCTTCAATTTCACCCCAACCAAATGGGAACAAATATTCAATATCCACAGCTGCATCAGCATAATGAGCAAGTTTTTCGTGGTTTTTAAATCGTAATGATTCTTCGTCCATCCCTAAACGTTTGTACCAATCTTTTCTAATAGAAATCCATTCTTCGAAATATTGTTTTTGTGTTCCAGGCTTAACTAAATACTGCATTTCCATTTGTTCAAATTCTCTTGTCCGAAATAAGAAATTCTTAGTATTAATTTCATTCCGAAACGATTTCCCAATTTGTGCTATTCCAAAAGGTATTTTTTGACGAGAAGTATCGAGCACGTTTTTGAAATTTACAAATATTCCTTGTGCAGTTTCAGGACGTAAGTATACTACGGAATTTGAATCATCGGTAGGACCTAAAAATGTTTTAAACATTAAGTTAAAATTTCGAACTTCAGTCCAATCTGCAGTACCACTTACCGGGTCAGGAATTGCTTCGTCGATAATAATGTTATAATAATCTTCGTTGGTTGAAACCTTTTCCAAACGTTCTTCAAGTGCATCAGCTTTTTGGGTCTTATTTTTGTTTCGTAAACGAGTAATATATTCTTCAATAAGTGTATCGGCTCTATACCGAGCATTCGATGTTTTATTGTCAATCATTGGATCAGAAAACTGTGAAAGATGTCCAGAAGCTTCCCAAGTTTTCGGGTGCATAAGAATGGAAGCATCTAATCCTTCAATATCATCGCGATAGGTCATCGATTTCCACCAAGATTCTTTAATGTTTCGTAACAATTCAACGCCTAATGGACCGTAGTCCCAGCATCCATTCAATCCTCCATAAATTTCAGAAGATTGAAAAACAAAGCCTCTCCTTTTTGAAAGAGAAAGTATAGAATCCATCGATGTTTTTGTTGTACTCATAGGTAAGAAAGTAAAGAATGAAGTAGTTGTTTTGAGTGGAAATATTCAGTAAATATACAAAAAAAAGACGTTATTTTTGGTAAAACTATTGAAGAACCAATAATCAATTGTATTTTTGTAGTACATTAAACTTTTCTTAACTATAAAGGACTTTCAAAATGATAGCTTCAATTCAAAATGCAGATATTTCAAATAAAACAGTTCTTTTACGAGTAGATTTTAATGTTCCAATTGATGAAAATGGTAAAATTACAGACGCAAAGCGAATTCGAGAAACCTTACCGACCATAAATTACCTTTTATCAAAGAATGCCAAAATTGTAATAATGTCACATTTTGGGAGACCAAAGGGAACTAAAAATGTTAAATATTCTTTAAAACCTGTTGCGGATTATATATCAACAATTATAGCAGTTCCAACAATATTCATCAATGATTGTATTGGCGAACAAGTGCAAAAAGCAATTGCAGATTCACCATCTGGTTCTATCACCATTTTAGAAAATGTCCGTTTTTATAAAGAAGAAGAAGAAAACGATACTGGTTTTGCAGAACAATTATCAAAAAATGGAGATGTGTATATTAATGACGCATTTGGTGCTGCACACAGAGCTCATGCTTCAACAGTAGGAATTGCAGCATTTTTTCCTAATAATAGATTCGCTGGAATTTTGATGGAGAAAGAATTGACTATTCTTAAATTGGTGTTAGAAAATCCCAAAAAACCATTTGTTGCTGTAATAGGTGGTTCGAAAATATCTGGAAAAATTGACGTCATTGAAAATCTCTTACAACAATGTGATTCTATTATTGTAGGCGGAGGAATGATGTTTACTTTCTTACGTTCTATGGGTTATAATACTGGAACTTCACTTGTTGAAGAAGATAAAATTGAATTAGCTTCTGAATTAATTCAAAAAGCAAAAGACAACAATGTTTCGTTGGTGTTGCCATTAGATGTTCGAACAAATTCAGAGTTTTCAAACAACAGAACGGCTGAAATTTATGATTGTACTTCAATTCCAGAAGGACAAATGGGATTAGATATTGGTCCAAAGACTGAGAAATTATTCTCATCAATCATCAAAGAAGCGGGGACAGTTCTATGGAATGGTCCAATGGGAGTATTTGAGTTTTCTCATTATGAATATGGAACGAAATCAATTGCTGAAGCAATTGTATTGGCAACAAAAAATGGGGCATTAACTGTTATAGGTGGTGGTGATTCTGCTGCGGCAATTCATAAATTTGGCTTAGAAAAAGAAGTTACCCATGTATCTACAGGTGGTGGTGCAACCTTAGAATATTTAGAAGGTAAGGAATTGCCCGGAGTAGCCGCATTGTCAGATTAGAATTTTTAAACAAGTTCTATATCCTATCTCAAAAAATTTTAGTATTTTTACTCTACAACAATTCATATTCGGTTCAAAATGTTCAAAAATCTCTTTTCCTCGGGAACTAAAAACGAAGATCAAACAAAAGGATTAACAGGCGATGCATTGCACTACTTTGAAGTAGGTGTAACATTGATTCGTTCATCTCAATGGAAAGAATCTGCTTATCAATTCGAACAAGTCGTTTCCTTAGTACCTGAACATGCGAAGTCTTGGTATAATTTAGCAGTAGCATATTATAACACAGAAGAATATGCGAAAGCAGCAAAATCTGCTCAAAAAGCAATTGAAAACAAACCAGAATATCCGTCTGCCTACAATGTACTTGGATCTATTTTAGTGGCTCTACAAGATTTTGAAACTGCAATTGTAAGTTTTCAAAGAGCTGTAGACCAACATAAAGAATATTTTGAGGCTATCTATAATTTAGGCTCTGCTTATCAGAATATTGGGAAGTTTTCCGATGCTATAGAATGTTTTATAAAAGTTGTTGCGAATAATTCTAAAAATGCAGAAGCTTTGTATGCTTTAGGTCTTTGTTATTATCATATTAAAGAACATAAAGAATCGTTACGGAATTTAGTTCGTGCAATTCAGGCCCAACCAAAATTTTTGAATGCTTATAATAGTTTAGGTATAGTCTACAATGCAGTAGAAGATTATTCTAATGCTATAAAATCCTTTCAAAGAGCATTAGAAATCGACCCAAGTTATTTTGCTACGCATTATAATATTGGAATGACCTTCTTAGCCTTAGAAGAATATGAACAAGCCTTAGAATCCTTTAAAGTTGCAGTTAGAAACAACCCTACATATATACCAGCATTATTAAAAATTGCTCTATGTTACATGACAGTAAAGCGAATACCTCAAGCAATAGAAGTCTATAGTCGATGTATTCAGATTGGTGATAAATCTGCAGAAATATTTTTTCTAAGAGGGATGGTGTTTTTTAGATTAAATAATTTATCTGATGCACTTTTAGATTTAGAAAAATCCGTTTCAATCCAAGCTAACAACGAAGAAGCAATTGTAACCTTAGGTATAATCTATTCTAAATTAGGGAAAGATTCAAATGCCTT
>JBDNFX010000290.1:0-6917 GCA_041689575.1 Kapaibacterium sp. (SeqCode) | reverse complement strand
TATAACCCTAATAAAGAAAATATTTATTCAATTACCTTATGTGCAAGTGACAGACCTTATGTTGACTTTTTATGGGAAATTGATGTAAAAGATAGATTTGAATCAGCTCAGTTAGCAGACAGATTTGGAAATGTAGTCTTAGCTGATATGATGAAAGAAAGTTCAGTCCGATCAACTTTGTTTACTGAAAACTACAGAGTTGTACTAAAAAACAAGCCAATAGTTTCAGTCTCTGAAACAAAAGAAAATATATCAAATGATATGTATCCAAACCCTGCGTCAAATATGTTGTTTGTTCGTCATATTCAAAACGTAAAGTCTGTTGATATTCAAACAATTCTAGGAACAACAATTGTTTCTATTGTTCCTTCTGTAAGTGATAATATTTCTACTATAAATATTACTGCACTGCCTTCAGGGACATATTTTGTGCGTATAGTTAATTCTTCAGACGATGTGGTTTCTAAGGTATTTATAAAACAATAACAACCATTTTTGTGGAAATAAAAAACACAATAGATTTATCAGTAGTCATTCCTCTTTTAAATGAGGAAGAATCTCTTCCGGAGTTGATTCAGAGGTTAGTTTTTCAGTTAACAACACTTGCTGATGACAGATATGAAATTATTTTTATAGATGACGGTTCTTCAGATTCTTCATTAAAAGTTCTTAAACAAAAAAAAGAAGAAAATTCGAATATCAAAATAATTTCTTTTCGAAGAAATTATGGCAAATCTGCTGCTCTAGCTGTTGGTTTTGAACTTGCAACAGGTACGTATGTTTTCACTATGGATGCAGATTTACAAGATGCTCCTGAAGAATTGCCGAATTTACTTTCTAAATTAAAAGAAGGGTACGACTTAGTTTCTGGATGGAAAAAAGTTCGTCATGACCCTATTAGTAAAACAATCCCTTCTAGGTTTTTTAATTATATTACTTCACTTATGAGTGGAGTACGTCTTCACGATTTTAACTGTGGATTAAAAGGGTATACATTAGAAGTTGTAAAGTCTTTAGAAGTCTATGGTGAAATGCACCGTTATTTACCAGCTCTCGCCCATTGGGATGGTTTCAAAGTTACGGAAATTCCCGTTCAACACCATCCACGTGTGTATGGTTATTCAAAATTCGGATTTAGCCGTTCTTTTAAAGGTTTTTTAGATTTATTAACAGTGTTGTTTACAACCCGGTATGTTAAACGTCCACTACACCTTTTCGGAACTATTGGCACTTTGTTTACTCTTTCGGGTTTTACTATTAATGGGTATTTAACCTTATCTTGGTTTATTGACAATATCTCTTTAAGTAACAGACCTTTAATGTTGTTTGGCGTTGCTTTAATTATAGTCGGAGTACAATTAGTTTCCGTTGGATTACTTGGTGAACTAATTGTAAAAAAATCACTACAAAATGAAAATTATTCAATAAAAGATCGGTTAGTATAATGAAACTACTTTCACAAGTTTTAGTGTCGGTTTTCTTAGTAAGTTCTTTAAGTTTTACAGCAAATGCACAATTCCCTGAAGTTCATATTGCTGGTGGGTTTACAACTCATTCATTTATAGGAGACCAAATTGCGGCAAACCCTTTAGTTGCTCATGATAGTCTATCTTTGCCTGGTGCTAGTTTTAATGGACAACAATTAGGTGCTACTATAAAAGCTATAGTGTATTTAGATTCAGATAAAAAGTTTCGAATGCCAATTGGTGTCGATTATGTTCGGTATTTTGGTGCTCAACGGATTGAGGTATCAAAATTCTATAGAATTCAACTTTTTAATTCCCTTCATACAATAACTCCAACGTTGGGCTTAGATTATGCTCTTTTGAAACTACCACTTGCTAATGCTAATTTGTATACAGGAGTGGAACTTCGTGGTACATTTATAACAAATACTCAATTAGCTCAAGAAGATTATTTTAATTACTATAAAACTGTTAATGGGTTTGAACTTTTTGACAGAGATAGTTTATTTAAGGTTTCTGAGATAGCAAACAAACCAAATACCTTTCGTTTAGGTGGAGTAGTAAAACTTGGAGTTGAAGGAAAAATTCAAGACCCTGTGTATTTGAATATTAGTTTGTCGTATGGAAGCCCAAATCTTTTTGGTAGAGATAATAACCGTGCAGAGTTATTTACTCCAAATAATACTTTTGAAACTATGGAATCTGTTGTTTCACAGTTGTTCTTTCATTTTTTACTACAATATAGACTTTAAAATATTAAAATTGTATGAGTGTTCAGGTTATTGTTGGCGCCCAATGGGGTGATGAAGGTAAGGGAAAAATTGTAGATCTTCTTAGTGAAAATATTGATATTGTTGCAAGGTATCAAGGGGGAGCTAATGCTGGTCATACAATAGTGCTTCGAAACAAAAAATATGTTTTACATCTTATTCCTTCTGGGATATTAAACCCAAATGTTCAATGTGTAATTGGCAATGGCGTTGTTATTGATCCTGTTGCTTTAAAAGAAGAAATTCAAATGTTGGAATCTAATGGCATTTCAGTTGAAGGTAGACTATTTATAAGTCATAGAGCACATTTGATTATGCCATATCATAAATTGTTAGATGCTGCCAGAGAACAATCAGCTTTGAAAGCGATTGGTACGACTGGTAGAGGAATTGGACCTTGTTATATTGATAAATATAATCGTTCCGGAATTCGAATTGTCGATTTACTATCGAGAGAGCTTTTAGAAAAAAAGGTTCGTGATAATATTTCTGAAACAAATGAAATTCTTCAGAAGATTTATGGTAAAGAACAATTAGATGTTTCGGCAATTTTAAAAGAGTATTTGGAATTTGATAAATTTGTAGATCCATATATTAAGGATACTTCTTTATTATTAAACCAAGCAATTGCTGAGAAAAAGAATATTATTGTTGAAGGTGCTCAAGGAGCATTGCTGGATATTGATCATGGAACTTACCCGTACGTAACAAGTTCAAGTCCTACAAGTGGTGGTGCATGTACTGGTTTAGGAATTCCACCAACTTCCATTAAAACTGTCATTGGTGTTGTAAAAGCATATTCTACAAGGGTAGGTAATGGTCCTTTCCCCACTGAGTTAAATGATGAAACTGGAAATCATATTGGTGTTAAGGGTGTTGAGTTTGGAACTACAACCGGTAGAAAACGTCGTTGTGGTTGGTTAGACTTAGTAGCGTTAAAATATTCAGTAATGATTAACGGAATCACTGAAATCGCATTAACGAAAATTGATGTTCTAGATGAATTAGAAACAATTTCAGTTTGTGTTGAATATGAAGTAGATGGAAAAGTCGTTAAATCTATACCTGCTGATTCAGAAGCTTTTTCTAGAGTTGTTCCAATTTATCAAGAATTGCCAGGCTGGAAAAGCGATACGAGTACGATTAAAAAGTATGAAGATTTACCAAAAGAGACTAAAGAATATATCCATTTTATAGAAGATTTTACTTCTGCAAAAGTAACTATTATATCTTTAAGTCCGTCTAGAGAAGACACCATATTGCGATAGGATTGTTGCTCTAAATGTTATTTATTCATTAATTATGAATGTTTGACATTTACATTGTTTATCAACTGTTATTTTTGCTTTATCTGCAGAATCTCGGGAAGAATATTTGCCAAGCGCAATTACGTAATGAGTTTGGTTTCCAATTTTTCTTTCTAATATTCTTCTTCGCATTGGTTTAAATTTTAGAAGCTGTCTTTGGGCAGCTTCTTTGTTTTTAAAAGAACCCGCCTGTAAAAAATAAAATCCTTTTAAGGGATTTATTTCTTTAGTTATAGACTTGTTTGTCTCTACATTTGGAGCTTTGTTCTCTTTTGGTTTAGAATAAAGATTTGAATTTATAACTGTTTTAGTAGTTGTGGTAGTAGTGGTAGATTTAACGGTTGTTGATTTTTTAACAGATGTTTCTTTGGGTGAAATTGGTGTTTTGTTCGCACTAATGTTAGAAGGAGTATTAGATTCGGTTTTGCTTGCAACTTCTGTAACTTTTGTTTCGGTTGGTTTTTTAGGAATATTCGTAGATCCTGTATTCTTTTTAGGAAACATTGATTGTGTTGTCGATGTTTTTTCCTCAATCACTGGTTTTTGTTCGTCGCCTCGTACAGCAATTGGGTTTGCCGTTATTTCTCCAGTAAGACGTAATAAATTATATGCAGGAACAATATAAGAGGAATAAGAATAGTCTTCTTGTAATTTAGTGAAGTATTCTTTGGCTCTTATATCTGCCTTTTCAACAACTGCTAATTGTAGTAGCGAAAACAGAGCATCGTCGGCAAACGGACTTAATGGATACAATAGTACAATTTCTGAAAATAGTACTATTGCTTCATCTGTAGAATTAGTACAAGTAGCTTGAAGGTAAAGCACCGCTGATTCTTTTGGGAATCGTTTCGATAATTCTGGAAGAGATTCTTTTGCTTTTTCTATTTTTCCATTTGCTATATCTTGTAGTAATTTTTGGACTATTCCATTTGCTTCATTGGTCTGAGAAACCATTGTAGCAACATTGACAAAGATAAAAACTAAAATAAACAAAGAAATTTTCATAGATTTGTTTCCAAAATGGTAAAAAGTTCTGAATAGTTCAAAAATACACAAAATTACGTACACAGAAATAAATACGATACAATGTTAAAAATTGCAATCCCTACTACTCCTTCTATAACACCTTATATTGAAAAGGCAATTTCAGTTTTAAAATCCGAAGGATTTAACGTTGTTTTGGTAACAGAATCGGAAGTTGAAGATCTTTTACATAGAAATTATGTTGATCTTGCATTCACGACACCTTTAGGGTACGGAAGAGGAGTTACCGTTGTAGATTATAGGATTATTCCTAGTTTTGCTTTAGCAGTACATAGATATACGAATATAGCAGGGATTTCGTTCCTTCCACAAATAGAACAATTGGAATCTTCTAGTTCTTCAACTCCAAATGACTTTATTTATGCGGTTGGAAAACATTTAATTGAAGAACGATATGATTGCAAATTATCAACAATAAATGAACCAAAGGCGGATGTTCAAATTAATTGGGTGCAGGACTCAAATTCAGTTCCTACATTAGATATTGGCGAAGAATGGGAAGAACTGTATAACGAAATGTTGCCTCTTGGGTTTTGGGTTTGTAGACCAGAAATGATTCCTGAAAATATATCAGAAATACTTTCAAGAATTTATTCCAAAGATGAAGCACCAATTGAAATTGTTGAACAACTTTCAGATACTGCTCAACATTTTGCTCGAGAAGGAACAATAATCCATACCTTTGACGAAAAGTTTGTTTCAGGTCTAGAAAAAGCTTTGGAAATGTTGTATTATGGTCAATGGGTTCCAGAAATTCCAGCAGTTAAGTATTTTGATGGACCAATTATTCCTCTCCAACAATAGTAACAGAAATCGATCGAGAAGAAGCTTTGTTCCTATGTTCGCAAAGGTATATACCTTGCCAAGTTCCTAAAACAAAGCAACCATTCGTTATTGGAATGGTTAACGATGTTCCAAGAATTGAAGTTTTAATATGAGAGGTCATATCATCAGGACCTTCGTAAGTATGTTCATATAATGCTTCATTTTCTGGAACCGTTCGGTTAAAAAAACGTTCCATATCTGTTCTCACTGTAGGATCTGCGTTTTCGTTGATGCTTAAGGATGCACTGGTATGGAGTAAAAAAAGTAGGCAAATTCCTTTTTTAATGGTTGCAATTTCGGGAATGTCCTTATAAATTTCATTAGTAATAATATGAAATCCCCGAGTTTTTCTGGTAATTGAAATGATTTTTTGAATTATGTTCATACTTTGAATATCCTATTGAAATGATACAACAAAAATACTCAAATTTTCTGTTATATTCCGTATTGATTCTTCCTTGGGTTATTACCTTTGGAATATTTTGGATGTATCCGTTGTTTCAAGCGTTGTTTATTAGTTTTACAAAATACGATACGCTTCAAAGTTCTTCTGTTTGGATTGGATTCGATAATTATGTTCGAGCATTTTCAGATCATTTATTTTGGAAATCTCTTAGAACAACAACACTTTTTACAGTAGTAACCGTTCCACTTTCAACATCCCTTGCCCTCTTTTTAGCCTTACTTGTTCATTCTGAAAAACTTCGTTTTGCAAATTTTTTTAGAGCTACATACTTTCTGCCTTCAGTAACTTCTTTAGTTGTAATTGCACTTATCTTTACAAATATTTATTCTAGAGATGGCTATGTAGTTAGTTTACTTCGTTTCTTTTCATTCATTAGTGGCGATTCGGGAATATTGCAGTCCCCAACAACAGCTTTATGGGGAATCATCGCAATGGATGTGTGGATTTCTGCCGGATATTATATGGTGTTATTTTTAGCGGGTTTGCAATCCATACCAAAGGATTTGTATGAAAGTGCAAGTTTGTTTGGGGCTTCGAGTTGGCAAAAATTAGTTAAAATTACAATCCCATTGTTAAAACCAACATTAGTGTTTATCATTGTAATCAACACAATTAAGACTTTTCAAGTGTTTGTTGAAATTTATGTAATGACCAAAGGTGGACCTTTGTATTCTACCACGACATTGGTGTATATGGTATATCAAAAGGCATTTAATGAATTGAATCAAATGGGGTATGCCTCCGCAATTGCATTTATTCTATTTGTAATTATAAGTCTTTTAACCTATGTACAATTGAAGCTTGTCAAAAAACTTTAATTATAATTGAATCATTACGCATTCAGCTCGTTTGCCGTAGGCTAAACCATAAAGATCGCGTTGTAATTCAATCCATTGGTGAAAAGAAAGTTGTAACAATCTATCGGAAAAATTAGAATGTAACAGTAGCAATTCTTGGAACACTCGCTCAGGGTGTTTGTTCGTATATTGCGACAATTCTTTATTCATTACAACCATCAAATCTCCTAGCTCCCAAGTTC
>JBDNFX010000289.1:0-7197 GCA_041689575.1 Kapaibacterium sp. (SeqCode) | reverse complement strand
TGAAGGTAAGTCAAAATTTGGTTCTTTTGAAACCCCCAAAAGAGATTGAAAAAGTCCTCTTCTATTCATAATATTATTCTTTCAAAAGATAATGAGAAAGTTCAAATAGTATTCTAACGATTTAACGAGTATTATTATGTACTAATATATAAAAAATAACACCTAAAAACTCAAAAGGATACATTTAAATGTAAATACTCTTTTAAAACAGAATAAACCCGTAAAAAGTTACAATACATTTGAAGTTAATATTCGAAAGATTATTCACCGTTCTAGTGAATGGAGGAGGGGGTTGAGGGGAAAGAGTTGAAAGTGTGAAATAGGCTAATTCAATAAATTTTTAGTTTTGTTCATTTTTTACCATTAAAGCAAAAATTCCTGAATAAAAGTTACTGGAATAATTTCATTTTCGTTTAGTTATTAACCAAGGTTTTTCACTTTGGGTCATTTTAGTTAGTTTGTACCTAGAGTATTGCCCATATACTTCGAATACTTCTTCCATAAAATTATATAGATAATCATTTAAACAATCTTTTGTTTCTGAAGTAAAATCCTGCGGAATTCCCAATGCACCCTTTAATTTAAAATTATCATAAACCGTTTTTACAACTAGTCTATGTCTCCAACGATAATTTCCATCAGAAAACAACATTTTGTCATAAAATGCTAGATAATATCGTTTTCTTTTTCTTAGCAGATTGAAGTAATACTGAACCATTTAAGCGTTCAACTTTTATAAGATTTTTTAAGTTTAGTTTCGGTAACTTTAGCACTTTTTGCTCAGGTTGCAATTTTTAAACCTTTCTTTTAACTCAAAAACGTAGGAAATTTTGAATACATGTAAAAAAAATATACCTTATAATATTATAAAAATGACTTTTCTGGTCTTAAGTCGACTTTGAATGGAAAATAAGTATACAAACGTATTTTCATTTCGTAATATTCGAGAAATTCATTCAAAACACGGATATTATAACTTTCAGAGTTAAAGTAGTTGTTCAATTTTAGTCAAAAAAAAAGGATACTTTATTTCTAAAGTATCCAATTATTCGGGAGCCACCTGACAGATTCGAACTCTCGACCTGCTGATTACAAATCAGCTGCTCTGACCAACTGAGCTAAGGTGGCGTCTTGCTTGTTGTGAATACAAATATAATGGTTTCTTCTTTTATTTCCAAATATTTTTACTGTTTAGTTAAATTTTTCTGGAAATAATGCTTCTTCAATTAATTCACACCAAATATGACCAATCATGATATGCGATTCTTGGATTCGTGCGGTTACCGAAGATGGGACTATCAGTGTGTGGTCGCACTCGGTTCGTAGCGTTCCACCACTACCACCCAAAAGCCCAATTGAGATAACTCCTCGTTGTTTTGCTTTCTGCACTGCTTTTAACACATTTGGCGAATTTCCACTCGTTGTAATACCAACAAGTACATCACCTTTTTTACCATATGCTTCTACACTTCGTGCAAATACTTCGTCGTACCCATAATCGTTCCCACAGGCTGTAAGGATAGAAGAATCGGTCGTTAATGCAATGGCAGGAATTGCAGGGCGTTCAATATTGCCACGCAACCGAACAACTAATTCCGCTGCAATATGTTGGCAATCGGCGGCACTACCACCGTTACCACAAAAAAGAATCGTTCCGCCTTTTTTTAATGAATCGATTAATACATTTGCAGTAGAAAGTATAGTAGCAATTTCGAATTGAATTAAACGCTGTTTAGTTTCAATAGAATCTTGAATTACGGATTGAATATATTCTTTTGTTATCATTGTGATTTTCTTTTTTTCGGAATTTTCATTAAAAAAACAGTACCTTCATCTGGTTTGGAACTCACTGTAGTAATTGATTCGTGACCTTCTAAAATCCACTTTACGATAGCTAAGCCAATTCCGGTTCCATGAATAATAGACGAACGAGATATATCTGCTCTATAAAAACGGTCAAAAATATATGGAATTTCTTCTTCAGACATCCCCACACCATTATCTTTTACTTGAATAACAACATATTGTTGATCCGTAGTTAGCGAAATTGCAACTTGACCTTCTTTGTCAGTATATTTAATAGAATTTTCAATAATATTTAAAAGTGCTTGATGCATTTTAGAAGAATCGATATCGATCAATACATCTTTTTCTACCGTATGCGTCAGAGTAATCTTCTTTGCTTCGGAAAGGATTTCAGCATCTTCAATAATATCGAGTAACAAATCTGAAATATTCGTATTTTCAAATTGAAGAATCAACTTACCAGACTCTGCTTTCGAAAGTTCTAACAGAGAAGAAACAACTTTTGACAATCGAATAACTTCATCTAAAGCAGACAAAATAACTTCTTGAAAATCTTGTTTGGATTTAGAAGTATGAAGCCCAATTTCTAATTCACCCATCATAATTGCCAATGGAGTTCGAAGTTCGTGAGAGGCATCGGAAGTAAACTGTTGAATTTGCTTAAAGGAGTGTTCAATACGCTGAATCATAGTATTGATAGAGGTAACAAGCTGAATAATATCTTTCGACTTGTTACGAACAACTAAACGAGTAGAAAGGTTGTTTGCGTTGATATCGTCTAAAGTAATAGTAATAATTTCTAAGGGTTCAAGCAAACGGGATATCAAAAAATACCCTAGGATACTCAGTACCAATAACAAGTAGATAATCGAAAGTCCATTTAGTGGAAACAAATGAGACCACTTATGCTTTTCAATTGCAATCTTTATGGAAACATCAATTGAGTCAACCTTCTTATTTTTAAAGAGAATAAATTCATTATTCGTTTCAAAAATAATTGATTCTTCAAAATATGGAATTTGAGAATTCTGGAAGAATTTTCCAGATTCTTGAGAGTAAAGAATTTCATTCTTACTATTTTCGATAACAAGTAGAACGGATTTAAGATTAACTGAAAGAAGATTCAGCGTTGTAGTTACTGATTCTTTCGTCAGTGAATCGAACAGTTGAGATTGAGAACACTGACTAATTTCTTTAGACTGAATCGGCATTGTGAGAATTTGTTCTGACCGATTTTGAAGACTATTTTGTATGTTTCTGTTTTCTTGAACGTTAAAAATCAGACAAGAAATAATTGCAGTAAGAATAATTAAAAGAGTGCTTACTACTACAATTTTCCACTTTAAAGAAAGGCTATAAAGTTGATTTACCAGAAACATTTACCATTACTTTTTTTTGTATTTATAAAAACCTTGTCCACTTTTTCGACCGTACATACCAGCGTCGGCATATAATTGTTGAAGAGTGGAAGGACTAAAACGTGGTTCGTAAAAAAATTGAGTCCAAACAGATTTTGATACATGAAAATTAACATCGTTCCCAATCAAATCCATAAGTTCAAACGGACCCATTTTAAAACCAATACCTTTTAAAATTCTATCAATTTGTTCAATTGATCCAACACCTTCGGTTACTAATCGCAACGATTCATTGTAATAGTTACGTGCAACTCGGTTGACAATAAAACCGGGTACATCAACTGCAATAGCAGGAGTTTTCCCTAAGGACAAAACAAATTCCGTAGAAACAGTAACTGTTTCTTGATTCGTAACAGTTCCTTTAATGACTTCAACTAACTTCATAATATGTGCAGGATTGAAGAAATGGAGACCAATAAACCGTTCTGGAAACTGTAAATCTTTTGCTAAAGATGAAATTGAAAAAGAAGAAGTATTTGTAGCAATAATTGCTTTCTCATTTTCTAAGATAGATTCAATATCAGCAAAGAGTTGCTTTTTGATATCTAAACTTTCAATAATAGCTTCAATAACTAATTCGCAATTTGCTAATCCCTGAACTGAAGAGACAAAAGTACATTTTGAAACAGTTTCAGGATACAATTCTTGAGTTAATTTTCCACGTTCAACAGATTTGGTTAACTCACTTTTAATGGTTTCCACAGCAAGATTTCTTTTTTCTTCAGAAGTATCAAAAAGTACAATAGTATGACCTGCTAAGGCTGATGAAATAGCAATTCCACAACCCATAGTACCACTTCCAATTATTCCAATATTCATATATTATAGTGTGCAGTTTGTAAGAATTGAGTTATTAATTGTAAACAAAGGTTTTCCAAATACAGTCATACCATTAAAAGGAGTATTTAACGATTTTGATTTATGATTTTCAATTTGGATATTCCATTCTTGATGTTCGTCAACAATGGTTACATTTGCTTTTGAACCTACTTTAAATGAAATAGGAGAAAGGCCTAAAATAGAACGTGGATTAGTAGACATAAGATCTACAAGTACAGGAAGTGAAACTAATCCAGTTTTAACTAAATGAGTGTACGATAATGCAAAAGAAGTTTCTAAACCAGTAATTCCATTAGCACCAGAAGAAAAATCAACATTTTTTTCGTGAGGTGCGTGAGGTGCGTGGTCGGTTGCAATACAGTCTATGACTCCATCAGAAAGACCTTTTAGAATTGCATCCTTATGTTCGGAAGTTCTAAGTGGAGGATTCATTTTAGCACTCGTACCGTATAGTTCAACCGCATCGTCTGTCAAAACAAAATGGTGAGGAGTTACTTCGCACGTAATTCTTTGACCACGTTCTTTGGCTTCCTTCACTAATTGAACTCCACCTTTAGTAGACATGTGCGAGACGTGGTAGCGTCTGTTTCCACAATAGTTAGCAAGTTGGATATCACGAGCAATAATAATTTCTTCAGCAACAGCTGGATACCCTTTTAAACCTAATTTTTCAGAGACAGTTCCTTCATTCATCGCAAAATTTTTCGTTAATTGATGGTCTTCGCAATGTTGAGAAAGTAAACCATCAAAATCCGAAGAATAATCAAAAGCATTACGCATCATTTGAGAATCCATCAAAGAAGATCCATCGTCAGTAAAGAGTAAAACACCTGAATCGTGAAGTTGTTTCATAGGAGATAAAGTAATTCCTTCCCTTTTAACTGTAATTGCAGCAGAAGAATATACATCGACGCTAAATCCTTTTGTTTTGGAGGCAATATACTCAACAACAGTAGGATGGTCAATAGTTGGAACTGTGTTTGGCATGCATAAAACACCAGTAAAACCGCCATTTGCTGCACTTTTGCAACCAGTTTCTAAAGTTTCTTTGTATTCTTGACCGGGTTCACGGAAATGCACGTGCATATCGAATAACCCTGGCAAACAAGTATAGGAACTTGAATCAATAACTTGCGTTTCATCATTTAACAAAGAAGATTCATCTTTAGAATTATGGACAATCGTTCCGTCAATAATATGAAGATTTACTCTTTCGTTTTTAGAATGAGAAACAATACTAATATTTTTAAAATAAACGTTCATTTTCTCTTTGTTGAAGTATTTTTTTGCAGAATGAAATTCTATGGATAGGACAAATACCATTTTCGAGAATAGCATTCCTATGTTCTAAAGTTGCATATCCTTTGTTTCTATTCCAGTTATAGATAGGAAATTGACGATGAAGTAAATCAATCATCATAAGATCTCTTGTAACTTTTGCAAGTATAGAAGCCGCAGCAACAGTAATATTAGAAGAATCTGCTTTCACTTGTGTAGTAACATCATAGCCAACAATGGTAGAATAATTTCCATCAATAAGCACAGAATCTGGTTTAACATTTAAATCATCTAAAGAAAGTTGCATACCTTTCATTGTGGCTTTAAGAATATTAATTTCTTCTATAACATCTACAGAAACCGACTGAATACTATAAGCAATAGCTACACTTTTAATATGTTCAAACAAAAGTAATCTTTTTTGATGGGTTAGCGCTTTAGAATCCTTAATACCTAAAGGATTTTTGTAATTTTCAGGAAGAATCACTGCAGCAGTAGTAACCGGACCTGCTAAAGCACCTCTTCCAACTTCATCAACACCAGCAAGTAACATATTGTAAGAAAACCCAAGTACTGCTACTTGGGTTTTAAAAAATTAAGATAAAGAACTAAGGGTTCGTTTTACTTCAGTTATTTTGTAACCTTCAATAACATCGTTTTCTTGAAAGTCATTAAATCCGTTAATAACAATACCACATTCATAATTCGTATCAACTTCTCGAACATCATCCTTAATACGTTTCAAGGAATGAATTGTACCTTTGTATATTGGTAGTCCATCTCGAAGAATTCTTATTTTATCGTTTCGAGTAATTTTTCCAGATTGTACGTAACAACCAGCAACTGAACCAACTTTAGAAATTCTAAATACTTGACGAACAAGAATTGTAGCAATAACTTCTTCTTTCATATCAGGATCTAAAAGACCTTCTAAAGCTAATTGAATTTCGTTAATACAGTCATAGATAATGTTATAAAGACGTACATCAACAGATTCAGAATTTGCAAGTTGCGAAGCTGCAGTGTTCACATTTACTTGGAAACCAATAATAATCGCCTCGGATGCTGAAGCAAGCATAATATCAGATTCAGTAATAGTACCCACACCTTTATGCAAAATTCTTACATTTAATTCAACTCGAGAAAGTTTAAGAAGTGAATCTGAAAGTGCTTCAACAGAACCACCAAAATCACCTTTAATAATCAATCGAAGTTCTTTAACTCCACCAACTTGAATTTGTTTCGAAATATCATCTAGAGTCATGTGACGAACTTGACGGAATTGTTGTTCTCTTTGATGAAGTTGACGTTCAGAAGAAATTTGTTTGGCTTCTGATTCAGATTGAGTAACAGAAATTATATCGCCAGCATTCGGTAACAAATCAAATCCAGTTATCTGAACTGGAATTGAAGGACCAGCTTGGTCAACCATTCTACCACGTTCATCGTACATTGCACGAACTCTACCTGAACACATTCCAGCGATAAATGGATCACCAATACGTAAGGTACCTTTTTGAACGATAATCGTAGCAATGTTACCTTTACCTTTATCAACATGAGATTCAATAACAGTACCACGAGCTCTACGAGAAGGATCTGCTTTTAATTCTAACAATTCAGATTCAAGAACAATAGTTTCTAGCAATAAATCAACATTTAGCCCAGTTTTTGCAGAAATAGGGACACATTGGTATTTACCGCCCCACTCTTCAATGAGAACTCCGTGATCGCTCAATTGTTGTTTTATTCTATCAGGATTCGCATCTGGCTTATCCATTTTATTCATTGCAACAATTATAGGAGAATTCGCAGCTTTAGCATGAGCGATTGCTTCTATAGTTTGAGGCATCAC
>JBDNFX010000288.1:0-11113 GCA_041689575.1 Kapaibacterium sp. (SeqCode) | reverse complement strand
TTGCTGATGCAATGAAAAAAGACACTTCTGGAGTTGTTAAGCCCGATTCTACGACTGTTTCGAAAGACAAACCTACATCGAAAGATTCTACTTCCGTTGCATCTAAGGATTCAACAAAGAAAACTGATTCTGCAGTACTTACTTCTGCTAAATCTGACACTTCCGATCCGTATGCAGGTTTAAACGACGATGAAAAAGGGAAACGGTATCAAAAAGATCACCCTTTTACTTCCTTGTTCCTTTCCTACTTTATAAACAAAGAACAATATGTTCCTATTGGATACATTAAAGATCAATTCCCAGAAGGGGATTATTTCTTTCAAATTCCTGAAGAAAGTATTGAAAAAGTTGAACGTTTTCTCGCTCGTTCGGATATAAAACGATTAATGCCAAACGATTTGGCAGTTGCTATTGGTGCTAAAGCCGATGTAAGAATCGAAAAAAGAGATGGTGTGAAAATCTTTGAACTTTTCGGTGTTAAACGTGATGCAGAACTTACAGGTGAAGCTGTAACTGATGCTCGTGCTACTTTCGATCCTTCTTCGAACCAACCTATCGTTATGATGGAAATGGACGATACTGGTCGTGAACGTTGGGCGAGAATCACTGGTGCGAACATTAAAAAACGTATTGCTATTGTACTTGATGAGCGTGTATATTCTGCACCGACTGTACAAAACAAAATCACTGGTGGATCTTCTCAAATTACTGGAATGGCAGATATCAACGAAGCTCGACTTCTTGAAATTGTTCTAAAAGCTGGTTCTTTGAAAGCTCCAGTTCAAATTATTGAAGAACGAGTTGTTGGACCATCACTTGGTGAAGATTCTATTCGTTCTGGTATTACTTCCTTCATAATTGCAATTACTTTAGTAATTTTCTTTATGATTATTTACTATGCTCATGCTGGTGCTATTGCCGATTTAGCGGTTGCAATTAACGTTTTACTTATGATTTCTGCTCTTTCTGCTTTCCAAGGTACACTTAGTTTACCAGGTATTGCGGGGATAATTTTAACCATAGGTATGGCCGTCGATGCTAATATTCTTGTATTTGAACGTATTCGTGAAGAATTATATCGTGGGCGTTCAATGAAAGCTGCAATTGACGAAGGATTCTCGAAAGCCCTATCGGCTATCTTGGATTCGAACGTTACCACCTTTATGACCGGGATGATCCTTTACTTCTTTGGTTCAGGAGCTATTCAAGGGTTTGCAATTACACTTATGATTGGTATTGTTACGACTCTCTTTACTGCTTTAACTGTTTCCCGTGCCTTGATTAACCTTACTATCGGCGATGCTTCATCTCGATTCAGTTTTGGTCAAGTTAAACACCTCACTAATAATAATTGAAAGGAGAAAGATAATAATGGAATTTTTTCATGGTACTAAAATTGATTTTCTTTCAAAACGCAAATTATTCTTTGTAGTTTCAACTTCTGTAATTGTTCTTGGAATAATTGCTGTTATTATTATTGGACCAAAATTTGGTATTGACTTTATCGGTGGTACAGAAATGGCTATTCGTTTCTCTCCTGTTCAATCTATCGAAGCTGTTCGATCTACTGTTGAAAAAGTTGGTTTCCCCGGTTCTGAAATCAAATCTTACGGTACAAGCGATGAATTTCTTATTCGCTTAAACGATGGTGGTGATAAAACTGTTTCTTCGAAAGTTACTGATGGATTGAAAAAAGCGTTCCCGAATGCTACTGTTACTGTTCTTAAAATTGATCGTATTGGACCCAAAGTTGGCGATGAACTACGTGTGCAAGCAAGTATTGCTGTTGTTTTAGCAGTTCTTGCGATTATGTTGTACATTGCTTTCCGTTTCGAATTTGTATACGGTATTGGAGCTATTGTTGCTCTTATTCATGATGTTGTTTTTGCTATTATTGCTATTGTGATTGTTCAAAAACTTGGCATTATTAATTTAGAGATTAACCAAGCCTCCTTAGCCGCCATTTTGACGGTATTAGGGTATTCTATTAACGATACGGTAATTGTATTTGACCGTATTCGTGAGAATAAAGAATTACATAAAGGAATGAAAATTATTCCTTTAATCAATATGTCTATCAACGAAACTCTTTCTCGTACTTTAAACACAGTTTTAACGGTTGCAGTAGTTTTAACAACTATGACTATTTTAGGTGGTGAAGTACTTCAAGGGTTTGCGTTTACAATGTTAGTTGGTATTCTAATTGGAACCTATTCTTCTATTTACATTGCTTCGGCTACTGTTGTGTGGTACTTAGAAAAAGTTCGTAAGATTTCTGTAGATTCTACTGCTGCTGAAATAGACAAAAAACTTGCAAAAGCATAATTCGAATTTCATTCGAAGTTAAAAAAAAAGCCTATCAATTTGATAGGCTTTTTTTTATGTTGTATTACTACTGCAATTCAAGCGAATGTTATTATTACTTCTGCTGCTTCTTCCAATTGATTGGGTATACAATAAAAGATGCCTTAGACATCATAGTTGAACACGAAATTAGGCATTTAGAATAGGCGAAGGAATTACTACCTCTGATGTGGTAATTAGCAATTGTACGGTAAACGTTGTTCCAATTCCAACGGTTGAGCTACAAGAAATTGAGCCTCCTAAAAGTTCTATCTTTTTTTTGACTATCGAAAGCCCTAATCCGCTGGAATGTTCCGATCCAGTTGGGCGTGCAGTTAATTTGGAGAATTTTTTGTAGAGTTGTTTTTGATCTTCTTCCGAAATCCCTTGTCCTTGGTCTGTCACAGCAATACGGCAGTATTGTTCGAAGTAAGACAACTCAACTATTATGGTTGTTTCAGGGAATGAGTATTTTACAGCATTAGAAAGTAAGTTATCTATTATTTCTATTAACACATTCGGATCGGAAAAGATATTTTGAATTTCTTTTGGTGATTTGACCGAAAGTATCATCGATTTAGACGTAGCATACGTTTGTTGTTCTTTACAAACAGATTGAATACTATCAATAGGGTTCAACCATTTTTTTTCAAAGCGTATTGCTCCTGTTTCAATTGCATTTATATCTAACAAATTTGAGATTATTGAAAACATTCTATTGCTCGTGGTGAATATTGTCGATGCCATTGTTGCGATTGTTTCTATTTCTATATCTTCTGGAGTTGACATTAATTCTGAAAGTCCTTTTATGCCTGAAAGTGGACTTTTCAAATCGTGAGCAACTATTCCCAAAAATTCATTTTTTTCTGTGTTTAAGGCTTGTAACTCTTCGTTTCTATCGGTTAGTATAGAATTTAAACTATGAACTTCTTTTAATGATTCTTGTGACGATTTATTCGATTCTGTAAGTTCATCTGCTTTTTCGAGTAACTCTTCTTGAACAATTAATAACGATTCACGCGAACTATTCACTACAATCGAAAATACAACCCCTATTAGACTAGCAGAACCAACTGTGAGTATTGGCATTAACAATTCTTTAGAAATTGGCTGATTACTTAATAATAGTGAAAACCCAATGTGGAATACAAAATTTAAAGACATTGCTATTTTGGCGTGAACAGACCGTAAAAAAGGCAAGTGAAGCTCCAAATATTGCTATTAAGTCTATGGTTACGAACATATAATGGTTTTGTGCTTCAGCTACAATATAGGTTATCGAAGTCATTGCAGCCATTGCTGAAAATGCCATTACTATATCAGTACGGTGGCGGAGTGAAGGGAGTAACCACAGCAACAACAACAAACCTAACGAAAAACTGCTTGAAAGTAATCGTGGGATCAGATTATCTTCTGGGATGTTCGGAACAAAGCCAATTATCCAGTGAAAAGCCGGATTTAGTATGACAATAATAATGGAAACTGCCACGAACAATTGATATCCGTTTGTTTCTAACCATTGTTTACGAAAAAAATTTTTCGATGTTTTGTCCATTAATTCGAAGACGATACCATTCCAAAATAGTTTTCTAATTTGATGGTTGAATCTTCAAAATAATCTGAACTATGATTTAATTCGGTTGAATGATTACCCTGAGGATGTTCGAAATCATGTTAATCATAGTAATTAGATAAATCATAGTTCAGCCAAAGTTCTTTATCGTTGGATAGAAAGAGGAACGGTTTCCATAGTTTTGGAATTGTTACCAACAACTACATAGTACATTCCATTTGCTAAATCGGATACCTTAAAGGTTATAGTGGATTTGTGATTTCCTGTTGTTTCTTTTTGGTACAAAGTCCGCAAAACATTACCTTTACTATCAACAAGCTTTACTGTCGTAGCGTTTTCGGACGATTGAAATTCAACCGTTGCAATTTCGCTACTTGGGTTCGGTGTTACCGTTACAGTTGCGTTTTGTTTCGGCTCTTCGTTCACCGACGTTGCCGTATGGGTTTATACGTGCAGTAGTTACCCACCCTTGTTTTGGAGTTGTGGGAGTAAAATTATTAGTGTATCCAACAGCACCAGTTATAATATAGTCGCCATTACTACAAGGATAAAAACCAAACAGTGTTTTGTCAACAAACAAACTTGTATTTAATGTCAATTTATCAAGAATTTGCAAATTAGTATCAAGTTCATATAAAACTTGACTAATTTCTACATTATTATTATTTTCAGCACCAAAAATAACAATTTTCGATTTATCGTAGGATAATCTTAAACTTTGAAATTTCAAAGAATCACTGAAATACCGAATCGATTCCATAGATCCGTCTAAACGAATTTTCATAATGTAAGGAGGTAATGTTAGAGTATCGTAATCAAATTTAAACCCCATTACATAATAACAACCAGAACCTTCCAAAAAATTAGAAACATAAAATTCATCTGATTTCCCTTGTTTTTGGGGAGGGAAGAAAGTGGAAGTTGTATTTAAAATCAAAGAATCAGTAGATCTTTCAATTGTATAGTTTCGTATTTGGAATCCAAAGAACTTCGATCTAAAGGGAGTTGAGGGTGTTGATAACTATGTATTCCAGAAAGAATAGACAAACCTTGTTCTGAAGAGTTCAGCTTACTGTCAAAACAAAGCCCTTGAGAAATAAGATAACTGGTACATAAACAAGTTATGAATAAAGTTACTGTTAAAAATCTCATTTCTATATACCTTAATAATGGTTATGGATAATAAGTACCGTAATTACAAGTAGCTCTACAAGGGCTATGTTGAATTGAAAAGTTCATATTTGGAATTGCCAGAAAAAGACAGTCTGAAGCTGGATTAGTATTATCACAGACAGCAGATTCAACACCATCGACAACAGTTTTTACAAATGTAATATCATCAGGATATCCGCCTAGTAATCCAGGAAACAAACAATAATAATGGGTAACCCAACAACAAGAATTTAGATCACAAGATTTGTAATCAATACTATATTGAGTTAATAAAGGTCCTGTATGATTCGTATATACACCAACACAAGCACTTTGACAATGACCTTCAATTGAAGTCATTCGGTAACTGTAAATACCATTCTCACAATCAAAATTCGAACGTGCAGCTGGTGATGCAATTAAAAGATATCTTCTAAGTTCTTCTTGAGTTACAATTTGAGTAATCTTAACCCATAAAAAGTCTCAATTGTATTTCATCAAAAGGTTGAGACTCTCCGTTTGGAAATAAAAGTGAACTGAGGCCAGCACATTCCGTTGGAGACAATTTCATATTGATTTATAAAAAAAGCACTTCAATGGATTTGAAGTGCTTTTGAGACATTATTTTTTGTAATATGCGATGAAAGAACCATCTAAGGGACGAGGTAAGGATTTTTTCCCATCGCTGTTTTTGATAACCATCAAATTATACTTACCTTCGATATAGTTTGGCGTTGATTTTATAATTCGGATTGAACCTCGAGGTGCAATTTTTGCTCCTTTAGAAAATTCTTCTGAATTGTAATAGGTTGTATACAAGATTTTATTTTCCTGAACATGTCCACTCCGAGCATTTGGACCGGTAGATTCACTGGTTACTTGATATTCTCCTACTTCGCTTCCACCTATTTCTAATTGAAATTTTTCAATGGTGTTATTTGTTCCAATAACGGATACATTTTGATCGTTTTTAATGGCATATACCCTTTTCTTATCAGTATTGATGGAAGTATGTCCATCGAAGCTAATCATCAATTTAGTATTCGGTTCTAAAATCGAATCTTTCGCAACTGGTACCATTATTCCAGTCTCTTTTTTAGCACAACTTGCAAGTAATAGTACTGCAAGAAGAATCGTAGTCAAAGTTAGTTGCATTTGCCATATCCACTATATTAAGTAAAACAAAGTATGCTGATATTTGAACGTACAAGGAACGAATTGTTACTTTGAATAATAATTCCAAGATTCTTTATTTGCAACATAGGTGCCTTTTACTGCTTTTTTCGTTAGGATATTTCCATTATAATCGAAATGAAAAACTACAAAATTGAATGTACCTTTTAATTGTTCCGGGGATGAAGTAACAATACTAATAGTACCGTGTGCTAAACCATCTTCAGGCGGTTTACCCACTGTTGTAAGAATTTCATTATTGATAACTACTGTACCTACCACCGTTGATGTAATAGTATCGTTTAATTCATAAGTAACGGGCTCAACACCCGCAACCGATAACGAAATATAGTTGCTATCATCAGAACCACCATAGATAATCCATTCATTGGAAGTCTCACTCGCTTTTTTGAAGTAAATATTTTCCGGCAAGAATGTTTTCCAAGATTTATCATCAACTGCTACATCGAACATTTCTTTTTCAAGAATAGATTTTTGTTCAACAATTGGTTCTACTTTTTTAGTGCACGAAACAAGAAAAACAAACGAAAGACAAAGAACAAGAAGTATATTTTTCATATAAATTCAACCCGATAATTATTGAAACGTAGCAATAATTGCTATCATTAATCGAAAGAATTCGAATTAAAACGAAAAGTGCAGAAAAGGTTTTTATTTAGCGAGATAATTCCATTATTCTCCTTTAGCAGTAAAAGTCCCTTTAATTTTATTAGAAGTTAGAATCGTCTAATAATCGTCGTAATTATTCCCTTTGATGTCGAATGAATCTATAACGATAGAATCGTTGGTCGTATCGATAGTAACAGTTCCGGGAGAAACACCAAAGTCATTTGGACTTTGCTCAATGGTTAATTAGTAAAACGAGCGTTAAAAACACCTTCGGAAATAGTAACTGAATCTCGAGTAAATATACCTTTAGTCAAGAATGCTTTGAAAGAAAAAGTTCCTTTTATATTAATAGAAGTCATTTCTGAAATAGTAATAGTTCCCGGCGACCCCCATACCCCTGCTAAAGCAGAAGAATAGATAGAATCTTGATTCACTCCATAATTGCCAAGAGTAACCGCTGTAGGAATTTGAGGTAAAAGGTATGTACCAACTTTTGCACTATCTATAATTAATATAATAGCAGTTCCATTGAGTGCTAAACCAGTGATAGTAGTTTTCCCCTCAACTCTATTAGCTGATAGTGGAGAAACTAATACAGCATTTGGTACTGACCAAGCAGTGCCGTCTATCTTAGCAGTCATAGTACCTATAATAACATTGTTAGGGTCAGAGGGATTTGATGTAGTTGTACACCCAGAAATAATAAGAAAAGGAACAAGAATCATAAGAGTAATAAAACGCATACTTTTAAAAGGTTAATATTTTAAGAAAGATTTAAGGTAAAATACGGAAATTTTTTCAAAAACAATCACTCATCATAAAAAAAGGTCCTGCACTAATGCAAGACCTAAAGTAGAGCGATGGTAAAAAAAACTTAATAGCTCATTGAATCTAACTTTACTTTTCCTTTGAAAACCTAATAGATGCCAAATGTATAGGCAAATACTATAGGTACTTCTATCAGAGCAATAACTGACATATAGCCTAAAGATTTTTCTGAGTAAGGTAGGAAAATAAAAAAAGCCATTCGAAAGGATGGCTTAATGTATCAAAAGTAAGTGCACCTGTAGGGATTCGAACCCCAAACCTTTTGATCCGTAATCAAATGCTCTATCCAGTTGAGCTACAGGTGCAACGTATTTATAGTTAGACTGTTTTTGGACCTTTTAATCTGTTCACATAACGTGAAAGAGAAGACTTACGGTTTGAAGAAGTATTTTTGTGCATAATTCTTTTAGCTGCAGCTCGGTCTAAAATGCTCATTGCTTTGATTAATTTACCTTGAGCATCCGTAACTTCCACAGAAGTACGAACAGCTTTTACTGCTTCGCGAATCATTTTTTTATAGAAACGATTATAACTACGAAGTTTTTTCGTTTGACGTATTCTTTTAAGTGCTGACTTATGATGAGCCATTGTGTTATTCTAATTTGTGTACTTGAAAATAAGATTGCAAATATACGAGTATTTTTTGAAATTACAAAACTTTTGAATATTTTTTCTAATTTCTAAAAGACAAGCCTACAGTTATTTGTTTTGGAGTATTGTCGATTGTATAGGAAAAAGTATCAAAAAGTGTTCTACGCTCAGAAAAAGATATGAACCGAACAGCACCTTCTAAGCGAACATTTGGGGCGATTTCAATGGCTCCACCAAGAGCAAATATTGAAATAGTAGCTCCAGGAATATCTACAGTGTATGGTGAACTTGTTGATTGCAAAGAACCTCGAAATACAAAGGGTGTTTCGGGTACTACGTATTCTGCACCAAAACCCCAAGTGGTTTGATTTACTAATTGGCGACGTATTTCTAAATTTTTTGCTTGAATATATTTTGCGAATGTGTTTTCAGTCCCTAAAAATTGAGTATCACCATCGGAGGCGGGATCGCCAAACTCAATTTGTGTTGCGTCCACATATTCACCACCAGCAGTAAAAGTAATACCCATTAGATGTACGGATATTCCTGCACCAAAAACAAATGGTGTTGTAATATTGTAGGAATTTTTACCAGCAGAACTTGAGTTTAGTCTATCATCATTGTCAAAAGTAGAACCAAATTCTTGGGACCAATCTTCTTCAATTGAATAGAATGTTGGAGTTTTTACAGAAATATTAAAACGAATATTGTCTCCATACCTTGACTGTAGCCCAAGAATAGCGCCAACCCCCATTATTGATTGATCGATATTTTGCAAAACATCTATAGAACGAACATCTGATGTAGCAGCAGGAATAGAAGGATCGAAAACGGAGAAATTGTTATAAGCATCAAGTTCTTGAAACGAGTTTGAATAAGAATAAGAACCAAATTTACCAACCAAAGATAAACCTAAAGAAACATTTTTGGCAATATTCCACCCGCCCCCACCAGCAACAGAATGAATTGCACCACGTTCGCGAATATCTCCTTGTTGAACCATACCGCGTTGAATTGGAGTACCGTAGGATCGTCTTGTAGAATCGTACCAAGCAAGTGCTAAAGTATTTGCAAGTTCTGGGTTTCCTATTACTAATTGAGGAACAATAGAAGGAGATAAAGCCACACGCCCACTATCACGATTGTTTGAATATTGATAGAGTGAATTAAAAGAATTTTCTAACACATACCCTATAGAAACGCTCGCGCTGGATCCTGATATAGGAGCGACAAAACCCAAATGAGTTGGTAGAAAATAAGAAGAAGATTCAGATGTAGGATTAGTAGCAAAAGTTGTTGTTGCGGTATTTCTCGATAGGTTTAACCCTAATGTAATTTCATTGGAAGTAACTAATGCCAAACCAGCAGGGTTCATAAAAGTTGCAGCAAAATCATCGGATATTCCTAAATACGAAATTCCTAAACCAGCAGCCCTTTGATTTGCAAAGGTGTTTGAATTAGAATATCGTAATGCATCTTCTAAAAATTGTGCAGTTAAAACAAATGTACTAACAATGAATGAAAGTGCTATTAAAGTAAAGAGTTTGATCATACTATCTACCAGTCCTTTTATTAGTAGAAGCGGGTGATTTAGATTCTGTGCTTCTTTGGGGTATTGTTGCTTTTGTCGTTGAATTACTTTTATTGGTAGAAGCGGGTGATTTAGATTCTGTGCTTCTTTGGGGTGTTGTTGCTTTTGTCGTTGAATTACTTTTATTGGTAGTTGTACTTGGTTTATCTTTCTTTATTGTTTCTTGACTTGAAGATTTTGTTCTACTATTCCATCCGTCTGTTTTAGTTCTTGCAGGAGCAGCATTTGTATTTGTTGTTGGGGTTGAAGGACGGTAATTTTGTGATCTACTATTCCAACCGTCATTCACAGGAGCAGTTTGCCGTGTCGAAGGAGGGCCCGATGTTGTTCCTCTACTTGGACCAAAATCTCGAACTTGTTGAGTTCGTACAGGTTCGACTATGGTTCTACTTATAGGTGGATTCCAATGAGTAAAGCCTCCCCAAGCGTATCGAGTTGGGACAAAATTGCCTCCCCAAAATGGGTTTGTATTATAATATGGGGAATACCAATCCCAATATACTAGCATTGGGTCACATTGGAACATTGAATGGCGACGAGAATTATAATTCCAGTACATACTCGATTCCCACCAAGGCACCATAACGGGTATAAACCGCGGCTGACCATTAAAAACAATGCTCGAGTAATATGGATTATTGAACGAATTTACTACCATTGGGTTTTGCCATTGGTCATTATCAACTTGTTGCATTCGTTGATTAGAGCGAACAACGTTATCTTGAGAAGGAACTGTTTCAAATTCAGTTGGACGTTCGGGGTTGTTGTTAAAACCCCAAGCATTTTTTTTAACAGCGTCTGTTGAAGCACACGATGTTACAATAAGAGTTATTGCTAAGAAGACTACTACATTGATTGTTTTCATTTCTTTTTCCTCAAAGAGTTAGAGGTATTGTTGTAGTAGTATCGACGTACAAAAATTGTACTTATTTGCCTATATACTTATGGGAGGCAACTTTTTCGTGCTGTTTGGCAAAACCAACTTTTTTCTTTAAATATAAAAAAGCACCTTCTTTTAATTTCTCAAAAAATCCTTTTTCAACAAACATCCCTTTGTTTTGTCTAATTGGGAAAAGGACATATCTAGATTCTTGAATAAACCTTTGAGATTCTTGAATTAATGGGTCTAAATGTTTTCTTTTGTTAATTTCCCATTCAGTCATCCAGTTATCTTCAATTATATTTATACTTAGAATATTCAGAACATTACTTGTAGTATTATTCGCTAAGTA
>JBDNFX010000287.1:0-4765 GCA_041689575.1 Kapaibacterium sp. (SeqCode) | reverse complement strand
TTTAAAACAATATCTTTAACCTCAACAGCAATCTATACTTCTTGTACAATCATTTGTTGTGCAATGCTTATAATTATTCTCGAAAGAATTTTCCCTTACAAACCTCAAAAGTTTTTTAGGGAAGGTTTTTTCGGTGATTTATTTTGGTATACATTGGTTCAAAGTTACATCTTATCGATTTTGATTTTTGACGTACTTATTCAATGGTTAGATTCTGCAAGTGGTTTGGGTCGTTTACAAATTGTTTCTCATTGGCCAATTTGGGTTCAATTAGTATTTTTTGTTTTGGTGCATGATTGTTACATTTATTGGTTCCATCGCTTTCAACACAAGAATAAATATCTATGGCGAATACACGAAGCGCACCATTCAGCAATAAATATTGATTGGCTCGCTGGTTCTCGTTCTCATTCTCTGGAAATTTTAGTGAATCAAACTATAGAGTTTGCACCAATGATGCTATTAGGTTCACCAATCGAGGTTTTGGCTTGGAAAGGTGTTATTGACGCGGCCACAGGAATGTATATACATTGTAATATCGATGTTCGTTCCGGTTGGCTACAGTATTTGATCAACGGACCTGAACTACATCGTTGGCACCATGCACACGATAACGATGCTCTCGATCATAATTTTGCTACAAAATTTGCATTTTGGGATTATATGTTTGGTACTGCATTTTTCCCTTCTAAAGACCGTAAACCTGTTGCTTATGGTTTAGTTCGGGCTTTAGAATTTCCTAAAAATTACTTCAAACAACATCTGTATGCTTTTAGAAAACACGAACGAACAAAATAACATTCATCAACCAATTAAGCTCGGTTCTTACTTACGACCAGAGGTTACACCGGTTTCAAATGCTCCTAAAATTGTAGATACTATGATTATCTCTGATTTACATTTGGGTGCTGATGTGTCGCGTTCGGTTGAACTATTGCAAATGCTTCAATCGTACAGTTATAAACGCTTAATTTTAAACGGTGATGTTTTTGATAATTTAAATTTCAAACGTTTAGATACTGAAGCTTGGGACTTTTTGTCGTTTATACGAATGATTTCTAAGCCTTCTCGTCACGTAGAAGTTGTTTGGGTAGCTGGTAACCACGATGGTGTTGCAGATATGCTTTCGCACCTTTTAGGAGTTCAAGTTCTCGACGAATATAAATGGTCGTACAATGGAATAAATTACCTTGCAATGCATGGACATCAATTCGATAAATATATTCAACGTAATGTGATTATGACCGAAATTGCTGCTTGGTCGTTTAATAAGTTACAAAAGCTTAGTAAAACTCAAAACTTTTCACGTTGGGTAAAACGTAAAAGTAAATCACTTTTAAAAATTTCTGATACGATTTCAGATTATGCTTTAGATTATGCAAAACACGCCAAGGTTGATGTTATTACATGTGGCCATACCCACGTTGCTGGTGTGAAAGAAAAAGACGGGATTCGATATTTCAACTCTGGTGCTTGGACCGATAAACCTTCTCAGTTTATCACTGTAGATTCTAAAAATGGAATGATGATAAATAATTACTATTAATCTATCGACCGTACCTTTTTAACTTCTCTAAATTTTTTCCGTATTTGACGTTCAATCAGCATTGACAATGTAAGCGATGCTGCACTACAATTAGAACAACTACCCGATAATTTTACAAATACAATTCCTTCTTCAAACCTATCAAAGGTTATAGAACCATTATGTGAACGAACGTATGGATCAATTTCTGTATTGAGAAATTCTATTATTTCTTCTTGTAGATTCATTACAATTTTGAAGACATTCCTAGTAATCTCGAATATTCTCGCCCAATTTCATTCCAATCAATTTGTGAAACTTCTTCCGCTTCGAATGCCAATGGCTCAGAATAGAGCAGGGATGAAACTGTTTTAATAAAGGCATCTCGAGACAAATCTATTGAGATTATTGCTGAAGATGTAATGATAGACCTTAGAGAGGCTATTCCTGTTGGTGTTGAAGACAAAATAATGGGACAATTAGATTCTATTGACCAGAATAACTCTTGCGGAATAAAACGAGCATCTTGAATAGTTATCCACGATGCTATAGAATTTCGTAAAATCGACCTAATGACATCTTTAGAAGTAGTCTCTTCGTAGTGAGCTTGTTCAGGTTTTAACTTTTTTGCAAGATAAATTTGATGCTTTGCCGACAGTGTTCCTACAAAGCAGAATTGACAAGCTAATGAATCTTTTTGAGAAAGATAGGTCTGACAATACCGAACAATAGTTTTGAACGAATTTTCTGTTTTTTTTGAAACTACTATCGATATTCGCTTTTTTGGGTAACGAACTTTATGATCAATTGAAGTGATACCATTTGAAACAATATGAACATCTTCGTGCGTTAAAAAATCATACTTCTGTAACAGATGTTCTTTCATTGCTCTGGTAGAAACAAGAATTCTTTCAGCTTCTAAAAGCAATTGATATTCTTTTGATTCTACTTTTGAACGTTGATATTTTGAAAAGAACACTTCCGAAATTCCCCACGAATTAGCATAATCAACAATATACGGGATTTGTAATTCTTTAGCGATTTCGTAAATAGAAATTGCCATACTTGGTGGTGGTATGGGAGCCACGATTACATCAATTTGCTGTTCTTGACAGATACGTAGAATCGAATCTTTCAAAAATGGTTTTATCGAATCATAAACATCATTTTTCCCAAATACTGTTGCTAATTTAGATCGAAAATTATAACTAAATGATTGATGCAATGGAGACAAAAGTGGTTTTTTAGGTTCCGGTTCTTCCATTTGCCAATAAGTACAATTTTCTGAAGGATGGAATTCTTCACTTTCGTTTTGTAATGTCCACATTGGAAACGAAGGTGTTAAGACATTTACATTCCAGTTATAAAACGGTAAAACATTCCCAATGGAAAAAACTCTATCAACACCAATTTCTAAAGAAGAAGTTAAGGGAGTTGCGTATGTTACGAACAAAGCATTTGGTTTACGAACCATTAATTGACCTGATTTTTCTGAAAAATTCATTTTATGAAAAAAATAAAAATCGTTATTTTGTATTACAGTTCGAAAAAGTCTCTAGGTGCTGAAGTAAGAAATATAGCATCAGAATTGGTAATGACAATGTCATCTTCAAGTCGCATACCAAATTTATTTGGTAAATATATTCCCGGTTCAATAGTAATAACACAGTTTTCAACTAAATAGTCGTCTGTATTACGGAAACTAATTCCAGGAGATTCGTGAACTTCAATTCCTAAGCCATGCCCAAGACTATGTTTGAAGTATTCTCCATACCCAGCATCTGTAATAATATTTCTAGCAATCATATCTAAATCGCTTGCTTTCACTCCAGCTTTCGCTGCTTGAATAGATTCATCGTAGGCTTTACGAATAGTAGCAAAAACTGTTTTTTGTTCAGTCGTTGCTTTTCCGAGAACCACGGTTCTTGTCATATCGCTATTAAAACCTTCATAGTTACAGCCAAAATCAAAAGTAATCACATCACCATGTTCAATAACTTTGTTCGATGCTCTACCGTGAACCCAAGCACTTCTTTTTCCACTAACCACGATAATATCAAAAGCTTCATCAATAGCGCCTTTTTTTCTCATTTGATAAGAAATTTCAGTAGCAATTTCGTGTTCAGTTACTCCTGGTTTAACAAGTGGAAGAACTTGTAAATATACTTCAGAAGTAATTGTTGCAGCCATTTTCATAAGTGCTAATTCATCTTCAGATTTAGCCCAAGTCGCTTTTTCAACAACATTTTTGACAGGTACAAATTTAATGTCAGGAAAACGTTTTTGGTACGTCGAAAATTCATCAACCGAAAGTTTGTTCGATTGAAATCCAACTTGTTTAGCATTGGCGTAAAAACCGTTCACATCCATTACTTCCAAAAAATCTCTATCGATATACGTTGAAAGATCTGGAAATGCAAACAACTCTTCTTTTATTTGTTGCGTATATCTGTCGTCGGTTATAAAATAGATAGAATCTTGAAGGAGAACTAATACTCCATTTGAACCAGAAAAATTAACTAAATATCTCATTGAAGGATAATGAGAAATAATCATAGCATCGACAGAAAGTTCTGACATTGATTTTCGAACAGCGGTTATTCGTTGTTTTGCTATTTGAGGTACTATTGACATCTTCTCAACCCTTATGATTTACTTGCAAAATAGTTCGGAGATTCTTTGGTAATCGAAACGTTATGAGGATGAGATTCGCGTAAACCAGCAACGCTGATTTTTACAAATTGAGCTTTTTGTTGCATTTCAGAAATTGTAGCACAACCACAATACCCCATTGAAGAACGAAGTCCGCCAACCATTTGGTAAATAGTTTCAGAAACAAACCCTTTAAAAGGAACTCTACCTTCAATGCCTTCCGGAACCAATTTAGAAATCTCTTCTTCTACATCTTGAAAATAACGGTCAGCAGAACCTTGAGTCATAGCTCCAAGCGAACCCATACCACGGTACATTTTGTAGGAACGACCTTCATACAGAACTCTTTCGCCAGGTGATTCATCGTGTCCTGCGAACATATTGCCAATCATTACGGAATCTGCTCCACCAGCAATTGCTTTTACAATATCACCTGTTTGTTTAATTCCTCCGTCGGCAATAACTGGAATATCGTATTTATGAGCAATTGAAGAAACACTCATTATAGCCGTTAACTGTGGAACACCAACACCAGCAATTATTCTTGTAGTACAAATTGAACCAGGTCCGATACCAACTTTTAATCCA
>JBDNFX010000286.1:0-6771 GCA_041689575.1 Kapaibacterium sp. (SeqCode) | reverse complement strand
TTGTAAAAAGTACAAGTGGTGCTGAATGTGCTTCTGAACCAATCATAATACCAGTAAAACAATGGAAAGTTGAAGATATGCTTATCCAACGTGAAGATGCAAAAACATTAGAACGTTATAAGTTAATTCTATTCCCATTTGATTCTTACGCTGCAGGTCCGTTGAACGATAGAATTATGAAAGAATTTGTTTTGCCACGTTGTGCACCAAATTCTGAGATAAAAGTTGAAGGACATACTGATATTATTGGTATGGATGAATATAATAGAAAACTTTCTGTTAATAGAGCGGGCACTGTTGAAACTACGGTAAAACGTGCAACTAACAATAAGTACAAATCTTTAGAATCTATTGGTTCAGGTGAAATTGATCCTTTGTATCCTAATAATGTTCCAGAAGGTCGTTTCTACAATAGAACAGTATTAATTCAAATTCAAACTCCTATTGAACAAAAGAACTAACATTTCTTTTCTAAAATTCCAAAGGGCATACGAATTACTCGTATGCCCTTTTTTTTCAGTATATTTGCTTCTTTTCTTCAATAAATGTTTAAATGAAAACTACTCTCGTTCAAAAAATAGCTTGGTTTTTATTTGCTTTGGGGTTTATTCTCTATTTAGGTGGGCAAATTGTTCGCTTATCCATTGTTTATGATTTGTATATTCCAGGGACTTTAGATCTTAAATCTTGGTATGAATGGCAAGTACAATATCAAACGATAAAATTGTATTCTAATACTTTTTTGTATTGTAGTTTTGGACTTATTATTGCTTTCTTAGGTTCTGTAATTGCAACTTTTTCATCGTATAAAAGTTTCAAAACGAAAGGATGGATATTTATGGTGTTTGTATTGTGGTACTTATCAATTGTATTTGCGGGCAAATCGTTATATTCAGATTTCTTACTTTCTTACTATTTATTGTCACCATCGGCAACAACACCACAAGCAATTGAAATGGTTACTAAGTCGTTAAAAACAGAAAGTGTTTACTTTTTAATCTCGATTTTATGTCAAATATCAATAGTTTTTATCTCAATTTTCAAACCTTTAAATAATGATAAAAAAATACTAGATGAAACCAGCAGCACTCTATAATGAATTGTTAGATATAACTAAAAGTTTAGGTATTACTCTTCGAAAAGAAAAGGGTCGATTCCGAGGTGGGCACTGTATAGTTCACAATGAAAAACTTTTGATTATTAACAAAATGTCTCCTCAAGAAACTATCAACGCAGTTATTCTTCGTTATTTGGCGGGATTGTCTTCTATTGGAACGGTCTATGTTAAACCGGTTATTCAGGAGTTGATTGACAAAGAAAAATCGTATTTAGAAAAAGAAGCACAGTACGAACCAATATTGATTGAAACTTCTGAAGAATCCTTAATCGTTAAGTGATTCAATAACTGAAGTTGTGAAATACTTCCACGTATGGGTTTCTTTGTAGTTTTTTATCCCCTTTTGATGTTCTGTATAATTTTTCAACACATTTACAATTGCATCAGCGATTTTCGTTGGTTCGTGAGAAGTTACTACTTCACCTGTATTGTGAGGAACTATCATTTCTGCTAATCCTCCTACATTTGTAGCAACTACGGGAATATCAAAATGGTAAGCTATGGAAACTATCCCACTTTGTGTTCCAGATTTATAAGGTAAAACTGTAATGTCTGCAGCAGAGAAAAAAGACGATACTTCACTGTCATCAATATACCTAACTATAATTGTACAACGAGAATCTAAATCAAGTTTTTTTATTAGTTCAACATATTGATCAAATGAACCGTACACCTCACCTGCAATAAGTAGATGATAATCTTCAGGTAACTTCGAAAGAGTTTCAAGAAGTAAATCTAAACCCTTGTATTCGCGAATGAATCCAAAGAATAAGAGTACTTTCTTATTCTCAGCTATCCCAAATTGATTTTTAGCTGTTACCTTGTCTGTAGGTTTGCCAAATTGGTCGTATAAAGGGTGTTCACAGAGCGTTGTGGGTAAACTAGGTCTAATAGACTGAACATCGTCTTTAACCTTCTTAGACATAACTATAGCATGTTCAATAGAGTTAAAGAAATAATTGGTTAAAGCAGAATCACCAAATCTTTTTTCGTGAGGGATAGCGTTATCAATTATTGCTACAGGTTTCACACCGAAATTTTTTACTAAACGAGAAACACTGCCCAACGATGGAGAAAAAAACGGCATCCAATACTTCATAAATAAAATTTCAGCACCACTTTCAACGATTGCATTTGCTGTTGGAACAAATGTTAGTGGGTTAATAGTAGAAAGAATTCTTTTCGATTCAAATTCTGTTGTTTCAATCTCAGCTGGCGATAAATATTGCGAACTTCCGGGGAAGAGAATGTCTGGATATTGGGTCGTAAATGTAAAAGGAAACACTGAATGATGTTGCTTTTCAAGTTCTTCAGAAAACAAAACGTTAAATTGTGAAATTCCACCGCGAAAGGGTGGGAATGTTGATATATAGGCAATTTTCATTCTGATATGCTATTTTGTATGTCTTTTAACTGCTTCCAAGACCATATCAACTGAAATATCGTTCATGCAATGTTTTGAACGTGTACATTTTGTTCCATAGAAACAATCGCAACCTGTTGTGGGGCTTACAATTTCCCCGCGACCATACAGTTCAAATTCATTTTTATTGAATATATTGTTAAAGAGAATCATTGGAACTTTTAAGGCAGTTGCAATATGCATCATCATTGAAACTGCTGTTACTACTGAATCCAAATGCGAACAAAGTGCTATAAACTCATCCCTTGGAAAAAATCCGGGATAATATGCTTTCGTAGTTTTGTGGTAATATTCGTTTAAGGTATGTTCATCAGGTCCACCTAACAAGACGGGGAAGTACCCTTCGTTTTGTAGTTGTTGTATCAATTGAACCCAATTTTCCTTTGCCCACATTCTGGTAATCCATCGTTTTCCACAGCCAGTGTTAAGCCCAACAATTTTTTTACTTTGAGCTAATTCTCTAATAGATTTCCATTTATCTATATTCGATTGTTGAATGTTTATCAAGTATTCTTCAAATTGGAATTCAAAACCGCATATTTCAAAAATTTCTTCGAGATAACTTTTAGTATTTTTTTGAGATTCAGAATCGAAAAACCCAGTAATCAACTTGTGTTGTGCAGAAGTTGTTGCGGGTATAATATGTTGTCCATTCCATCCAAAACCAAATTTTTGTTTTGCAGTAACTTTTTCTAACAAAATACAAGCTTCAGGTTCTTTGTCTAAATTTATTGCAATATCAAAAATAGAGTTTCCGATAATAAAGGTAGATTTAAAATCAAAGGTGTATATAGTATCAATTTCTGTAGGTGGCAGCACATCAGGAGTTAAAGTTACCCATGTAATATGGCAATTTGGAAACTCTTTTTTTAAACGAACAATTAAAGGAGTTGTTCGTATAACATCGCCAATAGCTCCAAGTTTAATAATAAGAATCTTGGGCGTTGCTTTGGAATAATAGGTGCAATTAGGACAGGTGCTATTGTAAAGTTTATTTGGTTTACAAGGGATATCCCCGCGAAAGTAGCGACAATCGTAACGAATTTGATCTATGGTCATCTATTAAATTTCTTTGTTTCTTAAATGCAATTCAGCCGCATCGAGCGACCAGAGCAGTTTGGTACGTAGTAAATCGAAGTATGTTGTATCGGAACGCTTTATCAATTTTACAACAAAGTCTGATTTTCGGAATTGAATAGATTCTAAATGCCCTAAAGTACCTATCACAGTTCCATCGGCAACAATATTAGCTTCTGCAACATTACTAAGTAAGGTGAATTTAATCTCAGAAGAATCACTGATTATTAATGGTCTAACTGTAAGTGTATGAGGCGAAATAGGCGTAATTCCAAACACTTCTGTTGAAGGGGTTAGAATTGGACCACCACAACTTAAAGAATATGCAGTTGAACCAGATGGAGTTGTTAATATTACACCGTCAGAACGATAGTCAGCTACGTGATGTCGGTTTATATGGGTTTGCAAGGTCAGCATACGTGAAGACCCAGATTTTTCAACCACAAACTCATTTATAGCGTACGATTTTTTAGAATTAAACGTAGTTTCTAAAACTGATCTATCCACTATTCTATACGATCCTTTTATAACGTTTTCTATCGCATCATCAAGTTCGTTGACCGAAAACTCAGCAAGAAATCCTAAATGACCCACGTTAACTCCCATTATAGGAATAGTGTCTTCTACCAAATGTTTAGCAATGCGCAAAATCGTACCATCCCCACCAAAACAAATAATAATATCTGCATATTTGGGGAATTGTTCAATTGTTGTTGGCTTTACTAAAGTACGAACTTCCTCATTGAAAAATGGTAATGCTTCGTAGGCAAGATAGCAAATAGTTCTAGTAAAAGAAAGTAACCGTCGAATTGTATATTCTGCCCATTGAAGAGCCAACGGTTTTGAAGTATTTACATGAATAGCAATATGATTCATAGTTATTGAGAATACAATGAATGAAATTGAGTGTGCAATCGATTCAAAACCGTTTCTAAAATTGAAGTTTCTTCATCAGTTCTATTTCCAATGGTTTTAACTTGTAAAACTGATAAGTATTGAAGAATAAACCTTGCATGATCTTTGTCGGGTTTCCAATCAGTTTCAGTATTTGATTGAATACCTAAAGCTATACTTCCTTCGTATTCCAATATTTTAATAATACCAACAAAATCTAAAGTTTGCATTAATTTCAAAATTACATTAACAATTCACTTAAACTAATCATCCAATTTGGAAGTTGTTTCTTGCGTGAAAATGCTTCGTATAATGGAGTATATTCTAAGTTTCCAGCACGTTCTCCGACTGCAACATCTTTTCTACCAGAAGTAAGTGAGTCAATTGCCGCTTCACCAAATCGAGCTGCCAAAACTCTATCGCTAGTAGAAGGTGAACCTCCTCTTTGAAGATGACCTAAAATAGCAACTTTAGATTCAATTTTATAACATTCCATTAAAAGGTTAGAAAGTGCTACTGCTCCACCAGATTCATCACCTTCAGAAATAACAACAATTGTTCTTCTACCCTTACCTACTGTTGCTATATGACGATAAATCATCGCAACATCGGTCATTGTTTCTGGAATAGCAATAAATTCTGCTCCAGTAGCAATTCCAACGTGCATTGCTATGAACCCAGTTGTTCTACCCATAACTTCAATCATAAATACTTGTCCATGAGAATCTGCTGTATCACGAATTTTATCTATTGCATTCACAGCTATATTTACAGCGGTATCAAACCCAATTGAATTTTCCGTACCATAAACATCATTGTCAATAGTAACGGGTATACCAATAATTGGAATATTAGATTCTTTTGCTAAATGGTAGGCACCTTCCATTGTTCCTTCACCACCACAAACGATTAGTCCATCTAAGCCTAATTTTTTTACTGTATCTGCAGCTTTTTCACGAGTAGAGGCATTTTTAAATTCTTCATATCTACTTGTGTGAATAATTGTTCCACCTAAAGAGATGATATTTGCAGTATCTGCACGTTCAAGTAGGCGTTGGTTGTTTTCTACTAAGCCTTTGAAGCCATTGTTGAAACCATAAATAGCTGCTCTTTTGTTTTCTCCAGCACGTACTACAGACCGTATGAGAGCATTGACTCCTGGAGCTGATCCACCGCTGACTAATAATCCAAATTTTTTCATTCTATACCTTACTTTTATTCAAATACTAATAGTTCATTCACAAAAATAATGAAACTAACGGATAAACAATACCTTTACTTATTTTTCTGAATATATATTCTAATTGACGCAGTTCCCTGTTTTACAAAATCTAATTCTATAGCTGCTTGCAAAGATACATCCAAAATACGATTTTTAGTAAAAGGGCCTCTATCGTTTATTCGAACAGTTACTCTTCTTTTATTCGATATGTTTTCTAAAACTACAATAGTTCCAAAGGGAAGTTTCTTATGTGCTGCAGTTAAAAAAGTATTATGAAACCTTTCTCCACTTGCCGTTTTTCTACCATTAAACTTATTTCCATAATAGGAAGCCTTTCCAGAACTATGAAGGACTAAATTTTCATCTTCGATTTTATCGAAGATTGGTTCTTCGTTTTCTAAATCTGTATTAACAATTTCCTTCGTTTCAGATTCTAGAATAATGTCTGTATTCGTAAATCGAATCGATGTAGAACAAGAACTAGTAAGAAAGAAAAGAGTAAATAGTGTTATAGAAAACATCGTATCTCAACTTACAAAAATTGATGAATATTTTTTCTATGAAGAAAATCAACAACTTCTTTTACTGAAGCTGAATCACCTCTTTGGCAGATGAGTATAGAATCCTTTGTATCAACAACAATTAAATCATTTACTCCAACTAAAGTCACTAAACGACCATTCGTACTCACTAAACAATTCGAAATATTAATTGCAACAATATCACCCTCAAGAACATTGTTTCTTACATCTTTTTTCGAAAGTCTATGAACTTCGTCCCAAGTTCCAACATCACTCCAACCGAATGTACAAGGAATAACTAATACATTTTTAGATTTTTCCAAAATTCCATAATCTATTGAAGTTCCACGAGTTACTTGATACGCATACGTAACAGCTTGGCTAAACTCGGTAGGTTCATTAATATCGTAAAGAGATTTGAAGTCGTTAAATACATCAGGTAAATATTGTTCCAATTCCTCCCAAAACACTGAATTCTTCCAAATAAATATACCACTATTCCAAAGAAAATCACCTG
>JBDNFX010000285.1:0-5833 GCA_041689575.1 Kapaibacterium sp. (SeqCode) | reverse complement strand
TACACGTAATTCTTCATTCGTCCATACATAAAATTTCCCTTCTTCACCTTCGCTATCTGCGTCTTCTGCAGAATAAAAACCACCTTCAGGAGAAAGAAGTTTTAACGTGAGATAATCTACTATTTCTTTTACGACCGTTTTGTAAAAAGGATCGTTCGTTTTAAAGTATGTTTCGGCATTGGAAACGATGAGCATTGCTTGGTCGTAGAGCATTTTCTCAAAATGTGGAACTAACCATTCTCGATCGGTACTATATCGGTGAAACCCACCTCCAATATGATCGTACATACCACCAATTCGCATAGATTGGAGAGTTTTTTCCACCATAAAAAGTGCTTCTTTGGTTCCGAACCTACTATTATATCGAAGTAAAAAAAGATATAATTGTGGACTCGGAAACTTAGGAGATTTGCCAAATCCACCAAAATGAGTATCAAAAGTATTCCAAAAATATTGAAACGAATCTGAAAAAATAGTTTTTTCAATTGGTCTGAAAATTGACTTTGAAACTCGTTCTTTCATTTGAATGAAAATTTGTTCACTGGTCAATAGAACCCGTTCTTTTTCATTTTTCCAAATTTCTGAAATCCGTAAAAGTACATCTTTAAAGCCTGGACGGTTTCCACGTTGTTCTTTCGGAAAGTAGGTTCCTGTAAAAAAGGGAAGCTTTTCTGGAGTCATAAATACGGTTAGAGGCCAACCTCCATGCCCATTCATCGCTTGACAAACCTCCATATACACTGAATCTATATCAGGGCGTTCTTCTCTATCTACTTTAATTGAAATAAATGATGTATTTAAAATTTCTGCAATTTCTTCGTCAACAAAAGATTCGTGCTCCATTACATGACACCAATGACAAGTAGCATAACCAATACTTAAAAAAATCGGTTTCCCTTCTTCAACCGCACGTTCAAAAGTGCTTGTATTCCAAGGTTGCCAATGCACAGGGTTCGTGGCATGTTGAAGCAAGTACGGACTTTTTTCTAATGATAAAAGATTTAAGTTTTTAGAAATTGATGAATTGTTTTCGTTCATTTTACTGTAAATATCGACGTAGTATATTAGGTAACAAATATTCAGCAAATGCTTTTTCAAAAGAATATTTAGGCTTCCATCCCCAGTCAGCAGTAGCAAGAGAATCATCTAAATCCGCAGGCCAAGATTCAACAATTATCTGACGTTTTACTTGTGGTTCAAAAGTAATTACCGCAGAAGGATACGCATTTTTGATCATTGTAGCAAATTCTTGAGCAGTAGGTGCAAATGCTGTTACATTATAAGAATGTCTGCTTAACAAAGAACGTTTACCTGCTGCTAAATTAAGTAGAGCATCAACTGCATCGGGCATTGCCATAAAAGGCAACTGAGCTCCTGAATGGACAAAACAAGCGTACGGTTTGTTTTGTGCCGCAGCATGGAGCATTTCTGGTGCGTAGTCACTTGTTCCACCAGAAGGAACAGTAAATGCTGAAATCAAACCCGGGAAACGAACTGCTCTAAAATCGACATATCCACTTTCCTTCGTTTCAGAAAGTTGCATATAATAATCGGAAAAATATTTGCCTAAGTTTTCACAATACAATTTAGAAGCACCGTAGATAGTTCTTGGAAGTAAAAATTGTTCTTCAGTAATCTTCATTGCTGCATATTTTTCTTCTGGAGTTGGTATGCCATAAATTGCAATGGTACTTGGGAAAATAAAAATTACTGGTGAGTTAATTCTTTTTCCTATTGTTTGTGCCATTTCAAGCAATCCTATTGTGCCACCTGCATTCACTTGATGTGCTAACATAGGTTTTTTTTCTGCAGTGGTGGAAAGTATTGCAGCTAAATGATAGATTTCATTAATATCGTAGGATAGTAACTCTTTGATTATTTCAGGAGAAGTTATATCCCCAGTAAAAGTTGCTGTGCAATATTTTTTAACTGATTCTTGAATTGGTTGAAGATCGACACCAATAATATGATGAGAGGAATTTTTGGAAATTTCTTCAACGAGCGAATGCCCAATTTCTCCATTGATTCCCGTTATTAGAATGGTTTTTTTTTGCATCGGTTTATTTTCAATTATTAAAATCTTTTATCTGCAAAAGTACAAAAAACCTATCAATATTTCGTTGGAATAGATGGAATATGATATATTAGTTGTTACATAATCAGTATAAAAACATTGAAATTCTTTATTAAATCAGTAAAATTCCATACATTGCAAAATATTGTTGAAAATAATTTCAAACGAAACTATGAAATACAATCGTATTCAACATTTTGTTTGTTCACTTTTTTATAAAGGATATTCGTATGTCAAGTAGTTTTTCACTTGCTCAACACGGGATAAACGTTTCAAATATTATACGTAATGCATCTCCGGCTCAATTGTATGAAGATGGATTAAATAATGACCCAGAAACTGCAATTTCTGACGTCGGTGCCTTAATGGTAAAATCAGGTAAAAAAACTGGTCGTAGCCCTAAAGACAAAAGAATAGTTGAACATTCAGATAGCTCTTCAGATGTCTGGTGGGGAAATGTCAACATAAAAATTGAAGAAAAAATATTTGAAATCAACAAAGAACGCGCAGTTGACTTTTTTAATTACCAACAAAAAGTATATGTTTTTGATGGTTTTGCTGGTTGGGATCCTGATTACCAGATTAAAGTTCGTGTAATTTGTACAAGACCCTACCATGCATTATTTATGCAAAATATGTTAATTCGTCCTACTGATGAACAATTGGCAAATTTTGGAGATCCAGATTATGTGATTTACAATGCAGGTTGTTTCCCAGCAAATTCCCATACAGAAGCAATGACTTCTAAAACAAGTATTGGGCTTAGCTTTGAACGAAAAGAATTTGTTATTCTGGGTACTGAGTACGCTGGTGAGATGAAAAAAGGTGTCTTTACCATTATGAATTACATTATGCCTAAAAAAGGTGTACTTTCTATGCATTGTTCTGCCAACGAAGGAATTGATAATAATGTAACATTATTCTTTGGTCTTTCTGGAACTGGTAAAACTACATTATCTGCAGATCCAAATAGAAAGTTAATTGGAGATGATGAACATTGTTGGACAGATAAAGGTGTATTTAATATTGAAGGTGGATGTTATGCTAAATGCGTAAACTTATCTGCAGAAAAAGAACCTGAAATTTTTGATGCAATTAAATTCGGTTCATTGTTAGAAAATGTTGTTTACGATTCTCACTCACGTCAAGTAAATTACGATGATATTTCTATTACTGAAAATACAAGAGCAGCTTACCCAATTGAATACATTCCTAATGCCAAAATTCCTTGTGTTGGATCTCATCCGACGAATGTTGTTTTCTTAACAGCTGATGCTTTTGGAGTTTTGCCTCCGGTGAGCAAATTAACTCCTGAACAAGCGATGTACCACTTTATTTCTGGGTACACCGCTAAGGTTGCTGGAACTGAAGACGGTGTTACAGAACCAGAAGCAACGTTTTCAGCAAATTTTGGAGCAGCTTTTATGGTGTGGCACCCGAGTAAATACGCTGAACTTTTAGCTGAAAAAATGAGAAAGTATGGTTCAAATGCTTGGCTTATAAACACAGGTTGGTCTGGTGGTTCCTATGGAACTGGTTCAAGAATGAAGTTGTCGTATACAAGAGCAATTATTAATGCAATACACGATGGTTCATTAGATACTGTTGAAACAATTGTAGACCCAGTTTTTGGTTTACATATTCCGACATCTTGTCCAAATGTTCCGACGGAAATATTAATTCCAAGAAATACATGGACAGACAAAGCAGCTTTCGATGCTACTTCAACAAAATTAGCAAACTTGTTTATTAATAACTTTAAAAAGTTTGAAGCAGGTTCAAGTGTAAATATCATTGCTGCGGGTCCTAAAATATAGAATTATTTACTATGTTTTTAAAGGCAGGGGGAAATTTCTGCTGCCTTTTTTGTTTATGGCACGAGATTTATTTGTATTTTGGATTATCTAACCAACAAATCGCTGAATATAAATGAAGAAAAAGAGTTTTATCGAATTACAGCAACACAATAGTATTCAATACATTCTATTTGTGTTTCTAGCTGTAGGTGTTTCTCTGTTGAGTATGATAATTTTAATTAGAATTTCCGACATTATTTTTCAATTTGTATTTTCAGGGGCAACATTCGTTAATACAGCACAATCTACTGTATATTATCCCGAATGGCAATTACAGCTTCCAATTGTTATTCCTGCTGATTTTGAAGAAGCACCTTCGATGAAAGTGTACTTTGTAGAACCTGTGCTTATTTATTTACCATTTGCACTTGTGATAGGTTTTATAGGAGCATCCTTACTTTCAATGTTGTTGCCTATGAGCATTGGTTTGTTGCGTCAAAAAATTCATAGGGTAAATGTAAATACTTTAGATACAATTTCTATAGAAAAAATTGGCGTTCACGACGATTCAGCTGAAAATGAAATAGCTTTCGAAATAGTAAATTCCGATTGGAGATCTCTCAACGATCTGGCTCGAAAATACGGAAGATCGTTTGAAGATATTCTCCTACTACATAAAGCATTGTTATGGTATCAATCTTCTTTTGTACCCAGAATTGCAAGAAGCTTTCAAGCGTTACGATTTTACCTCCAAGAACATTTTAGTGTCAAGTATTCTTCTACAATGCTTGGACTGATATATATGGGAGCTGCAATTCTTATAATTGTTATTGGGATGCGTGGTTTGCAATTCATTCCTGCCATACGCCCAACAATTATATTGTCATCTTTGTTGTTAGAGTTTGTTCTGCTGTTCTTCTATGCAATTTTCTTAATGTTTTCAAAACCTGAAGAAGATCATATTAGAAATACAGAAGAAACTATTGTTGAATTAGAAACATCAGAATCGTTAAAAAGGCAACGAGAAATTGAAGTAATGTACAAAGCCTTTTCTGCAAAAAAGAAAAAATAACCCTTCGTTCTATATGAAATGTAATCATTGCACGGCTACCAAATTTACTCAATTACCATTTTATTATGAATGGGATTCGCATCGGTTCGACCTTTGTCGATGTAAAAATTGCACCTTAATTACTCTTTCTCGTCTGCCAACAGATGAAGAATTACAAAAGTTGTATTCTGAAGAATTCTTTACCTTTGGCGCTCATACCCTTGATAAGTTAGGTGTTGACTACGAAACTATGGCGGATAGATATGGACTTGAAACCCACAAGGATTTTATTCGTACGTTCATAGAACCGAACTGTTCCACATTGGAAAGTTTTTTTGAAATTGGTGCAGGAATGGCACATTTTCTTGAGGCAGCAAAAGAATTGGGGTATTCCGTAAATGGACTAGAAATTGGTGAAGTAGCAGTGATAAAAGCGAAAGAGAAATTTAATATTCCTTTGATTTTAGGTGATTTTGAACAATTAGATATCAGTGAATTAAAAGGTAAATTCGATTGTATTTACGCAGGTGATGTTTTTGAACACATGCGAAACCCAGCTTTGGTTGTTGAAAAAATGTATGAAATGCTCCGACCAAATGGAATTGTAGTCATAAAAATACCCGGAACATTCAATTTACTTTCTTCAAAAATTGCATCATTTCTATTTCTGATGATGAATAAATCAAAAAAATTACCAGATAAACCATATCATCTATACGAATTTACTACAAAGACAATCCGCTCAATTTTTACGAAAAAGTTTCAGGAAGTACAAGTAATAAACACCATAAAGAAACCTTCAGAATTAAATAAAAAAACTGGTGGTTTAGGATATGCCGTAAAATATATAATTCAATTTTTTAATTATCCATTAACAAGAATTACCAATCGATTTGGTGATAGGATGACAGT
>JBDNFX010000284.1:0-3090 GCA_041689575.1 Kapaibacterium sp. (SeqCode) | reverse complement strand
TTATTTCATAAAAAATTTGTATTTTACAATCCCATATTGGATTTTTGACCTAAGTACCAAAAAAATGGAACAAAATTTGAACAATCCGAACTGGGTTTCTTCTACAAATAGAACTATCTGTTCAAGCAATTTACAAGCGTACGGCGTACTCCTTGTTGTTGATTCAGATTCTTTAATTATATCCCACACAAGCGAAAACTCTGAAGATATTTTGGGTATAAACCCTCAACAATTAGTTGGGATTTCTGCGTTATCTTTTTTTCCAGAAACCATTGCTAATCAATTTTTAGGGTGGAGTGAAGCTTCTTCTTTTCCTCATTGTACTTTTGAGTTGATCTGGAAAAAACCTACTGGTCAAGACTTTCCAATAATTGCAACAATTCACAAACCAAGTCCAGAATTTATACTCGTTGATATTATTCAGACACCCTTAAATGCTTTAAATACCTCAGAACTTTTTACGAATACAATTACTTCCATTCAAGAATCTTCTAATTGTTCTACATTAGTAGTTTGTTTTGATTCTCTTACTGCTGCTATTCGCCAAATTACTAATTTCGATCGAGTAAGTATTTATATACCGTTCACTGAACAATTTCATAAAATTGTCGCAGAATCGAAAGTAGAATGGTTAGATTCTTTTGAAAACTTGTTCATTTTTTCAACTTTGATTACAAACGAAGACACAGTACCATATTTGTATGATTATACATTTATTTTAAACACTGCAACTCCTTCAATTAAGTTGTATCCTGATGAAACACCCGATAAATTCGATTGTTGTTATTCTATTTTACATTCGTTTTCATCTGATTTATTAAATCATTTCAAAAAAACTGATGCTACGTCAATTCTTAGAATACCACTACTTGTTTCAGGTAAGTTGGTTGGATATTTAGAAGCAGTAAATTATAAAGAACTAAGATTAAGTTTACTTCAAATTCAAAACTGCATTGAAATTTGTAAATCCTATTCAAACCGCTATGTAAATTTGTTAGAGCAAGAATCAGCAACTAATTCTCTGTTTGGTCAAAAATGTATAGATGAAGCCTTTAAACAGATTACACTTCAGTCAAATTTGTTCGATGGCTTAGTTCGTTCTCAAAAACTAATGGTAGAGTTAATTTATTCCGATGGAGTCGTTATAGTTTCAAATGGCTCAGTGTTTTTACAAGACACAGAATTATCGGAAACGCAAACAAACGAGTTGATTCAATTGTGTGCTTCAAAATTAGTTGAAAAAACTGTCTTCACTACCTCAAACTATAAAGAAACTTTTCAAGAATTTGCTATTGAATCTACACCTATAGATTCAGTTTTAGCATGTTCTGTTAAATCTGATAGCCCAACCTTTGTAATTTGGATTCGAAATTCAACCAAAAAGAATGGTTCAGTAATTGTTGATGGTTATGTTGAAAGATCTCCTTTCCCTGATAATGAATTTGTTCATAAAACTTATGCTTTAGAGCGATTCCTATTTTCAACGAAAAACGAGTTTTCCCAAAATGAGATTGAATTAGCAAACAATTTTCAAATGCGTCTTTCTACTCTTCATACAGTTTCTACTGTAATTGCTAAGAATTTTTCTTTGGAATTAGAACAAATCAAATCAGAATTAGAACAACGTGTTGAAGAGAGAACTGATGAAATCACTCGAGCAAACAAGCAATTAAAAGTTGAAATTGCTGAAAGAAAAAAAATTGAAAGAGCTTTACGGCATTCAAAAGAATTAGCCGAAGAAATGAACAGACTTAAATCTAATTTCTTGGCAAATATGTCGCACGAAATCAGAACTCCTTTGAATAGTATTTTAGGTTTTTCTCAAATCATCTACAAACAAGCTGATACCGATGACATGCGTTCATTTTCTTCAATGATTCAAAAATCTGGAACTCGTTTAATGTCCTTATTAAATAGTTTGCTAGAAATGTCTCGGTCTGAATCCCAGAAAATGGAAATGCAAATTGCTGTTTGTTCATTGCAAGAATGTACAAATTCTGTCCTTTCATCATTTCGTCATTTAGCAGATGAAAAAAGCCTTTACATTCAAGAACAGTTTAGTTCAGATCACTCGTTAGCACTTTTAGATGGGAAGTTGTTAGAAAATATTTTAGTGAATATAATTCGAAATGCAATTAAATTGACCAAATGTGGTGGCGTTACTATTCGTATTGGTACTGCTATGTTGGTCGACGATAAAGAATGGTCTTATGTCAGTGTTGCCGATACGGGCGTTGGAATGGATAAATCCTTTATTCCAAAACTGTTTACACCCTTTGTTCAAGAAAGTACTGGCAATGCTCGTAAATTTGAAGGTGCTGGTTTAGGACTTTCAATGGCGAAAAGGTATGTTGAACTTATGGGTGGAAAATTACACGTTGAAACAGAAAAGAATATCGGTACAACCATTCGAGTAATGTTCCCAATTTATTTTCCAAATTCGAAAGTAGATGAAACTCAAATGCCTACTCATTCTTTTGTTCCGAACCCTGTTGAAATTCCAACAGTTACAGTACCTAAAGAATATCAAAAAATTGAAACAAACGGTACTCAAAAACAATATCCTCAAATTCTATTAGTAGAAGACAATAAAGAAAATGCTATTCTCACAAAATTACTATTGAAAAATATTTGCTTGGTTGACCATGCAGAAAATGGTCAAGAAGGAATTCATTTGGCTCAAGAAAAATTTTACAAATTAGTGCTTATGGATATAAATTTGGGTGATTCTGGAATGGACGGAGTTGACACTTTCCATTTAATCCGTAAGAACCCCGTTTATACTGAAGTTCCTTTTGTTGCAATTACAGCGTATGCTATGGAAGGCGACAAAGAAAAGTTTTTATCACACGGCTTCACAGACTACTTAGCGAAACCATTTACTCGTGACGACCTTCAGACAATTGTTACAAAGATGCTAGAACGCAACCCTCAAAAAGTATAATAAATTATTGGCAGTGTCGTCTGTAAAATTATGACAACAACTCGTTACATTTTTTCCGTATTAACACATTCAACCAAAAAGTATAATAAATTATTGGCAGTGTCGTCTGTAAAATTATGACAACAACTCGTTACATTTTTTCCGTA
>JBDNFX010000283.1:0-7034 GCA_041689575.1 Kapaibacterium sp. (SeqCode) | reverse complement strand
GGTATTGTTGCAAATCAACCAAACTCACTTGCTGGTGTTTTAGATATTAAAAGCAGTGTGAAAGGTGCTCGATTTGTTCGTTTTTGCGATGCCTTCAACATTCCATTAGTCGTATTTGAAGATGTTCCCGGATTTTTACCTGGAACAGACCAAGAATGGAATGGAATTATTCGAAATGGTGCAAAACTATTATATGCCTTTTGTGAAGCCACTGTTCCTAAAGTTACTGTTATCACTCGGAAAGCTTACGGTGGAGCATACGATGTAATGAATTCTAAACATATTCGTGGAGATTTTAATTTTGCTTGGCCTTCTGCAGAAATTGCAGTAATGGGAGCTAAGGGTGCAGTTGAAATTTTATATTCAAAAGAATTGAAGTCAAGTGAAAATTATCAAGAAAAACAATTAGAACTTGAAAAAGAATATTCAGATAAGTTTTGTAATCCGTACGAAGCTGCCGTTCGAGGTTATATTGATGATATAATTCTACCGTCTTCGACCAGAAAACGTTTAATTTCTACTTTGAAAATACTTGAAAATAAAGTCGATTCAAACCCTTGGAAAAAACATGGGAATATCCCATTATAGTCAAGAATAGATACTTTTAAACAACAGATTTGGTTATTATTTTGTTAATTTTCTTCGTAAGTGTTGTATTTTTTTGTAAATTTGTGAATACTTCAGTCTTTACGTATTTTTATAGTTTAGAACTACATTAAGCCCAAATTTGTAGCTCTTTTTTAGTTGTTGGAGCAACCCAAGTGGATATATTTAATAAATGCATAACTTTTTGCCGAGCTGACGAATTTAAAGAGTTAAATCTTTATCCTTATTTTCGACCTATGGAAGAAAATGAAGGACCAATTGTTACAATTGGAGGTCGTAAGTGTATAATGGCAGGTTCTAATAACTATTTAGGATTAACTTCACATCCTTATGTAAAAGAATGTGCAATTAAAGCTATTGAAAAATATGGAACAGGTTGTTCTGGTTCACGGTATTTAACAGGAACTTTAGATTTACACGAAGAATTAGAATATAGATTAGCGAAATTTTTAGGAACTGAATCTGTGTTATTGTTTTCTACAGGATTTCAAACTGCTTTAGGAGTTATAGCAGGTCTGGCGGGTAAGGGAGATTATGTAATTTCTGATAAAGAAAATCACGCAAGTATTCTCACCGCTTCGTTATTAGCCAAAGGTTCTTTTGCTGAATTAGTGCGGTTTCGACATAACGATATGGTTGATTTGGAGTCTGTTTTATCAAAGATACCAGAATCTGCTGGCAAATTAGTTGTCTCAGATGGTGTATTTTCTGTAACTGGTGAAGTTTCAAATTTACCTGAAATAGTACGGATTTCAAAAAAATATGGTGCAAGGATTTTAGTTGATGATGCTCATGCCACTGGAGTTATCGGTGAAGGTGGAAGAGGTACTGCTTCGCATTATAATCTTGTAAATGAAACAGATCTTGTTATGGGTACTTTTTCAAAAACATTTGCTTCTTTAGGAGGTTTTGTTGCTGGGAAATCCCGTATTATTGATTTTCTCAAACATCAATCACCCGCTTTGATTTTCAGTGCAAGCCCAACTCCTGCTTCTTGTGCGGCAGCAATTGCATCCTTGACCATACTTGAACAACAGCCAGAATTAGTAGATTTACTACAAAAAAATACAGACAAGATGCGAAATGGTTTTAGAGATTTAGGGTTTCAATATCACAATAATATATCTGGAATTGTTCCTATCGTCGTTGGTCATGAACACGTTGCTTTGCATATGTGGAACAAATTATTTGAACGAAATGTTTTCGTAAATGCTTTCATTCCTCCTGCTGCACCCGTGAATCAATCTATGATGAGAACAAGTTATATGGCTACCCATAAAGATGTTCACTTAGATATAGTTCTGACTGCATTTGAAGAAGTTGGAAAAGAAATGGGTATTCTTTGTGAAAATTTAACACCTGTCCCTATCCATGAAAATTAACAAATACGAACGCGGTTTAAAAGATAAAGTTGCATTGGTTACAGGTGCGGCAACACGAAATGGTCAAGCTATTTGTGAACGTTTAGCCGAAGAAGGTGCAATTGTTATTATTGCTGATATCATTGCTCAATCTGAAGAACTTGATATTATGAATTCTGCTACAATTATTACGCAACATTTTGTAGTCGACGTAACTGATCAATCGGCTGTAGAATTAATGGTCAATGAAATAGTTGAAAAGTATAAACGTATTGATATTTTAGTACATAATGTCGGTATTTACGAAGAAGAACCGTTTGAACTATTATCGTTTCAGCAATGGAATCAAATGCTTCAAATCACTTTGAATAGTTTATTTATTTGCGCTCAAGCTGTTTTACCAATTATGAAGAAGCATTCATTCGGTAGAATAATTACTATGTCTTCAGATACTGTTTGGTTAGGAACTCCGTATTTAACTCATTACGTTACTGCAAAAATGGGAATCATAGGCTTTACTCGTTCTTTAGCTGGTGAAGTAGGCAGATATGGTGTAACAATAAATACCATTACAATGGGATTAACGGCAACACAACGCCAAGAGAAACAAACCCCACTTTCTAGTTCATTGTTAGAACACATTATTCCGAAACAAGCAGTTTTTCGTGCCGATGAGCCTGAAGATATTGCTAATGTAGTAGCATTCTTAGCATTACCAGCTTCCGGTATTATTTCTGGACAAACTATAAATGTAGACGGAGGAGTTGCAAGACATTAGGTTCTTCAATTCATTGTTAACAGTTCTCAAATTCACTTAATTCTTTACTATGATAAATTATAGTTTTTTCTTTTTACTACTAATTTGCTTTAGCTTTTCATCAATTGCAAAGGCACAAATTGTTACCTATGGAGCTCACACAAAAGATACTTCTTACCAAAAACAAATAGTAGATAGTTTATCACTTAGTACAGAATTTTATTTGCTGTGCACTCCTAAATCGCCTATTTATAAATATGATTTTAAATATTCTATGAATGGGCGGAATTCTCAAGAAGTTGGCAATGATACTAAACCTCAATTTTTGGCAACAACAAACAGCCAACATAGTGTAGAAATCAAACAAAATACTTCTTCAAGTTATGAAACTTTGTTAACATCATCTTCTTTAACTTTGAAAGGAAGTCAGATAACTACAATTGGGACTCTTAAAGATTCAGGTTTTACTGTCCAAGGTTATAATAAAAAATTTGGGACATTCTCATTAGACAACAAAGGTATAATTTCTAAATTTAACGACAATTTTGAATCAGTAATGTCTGACCCAGGAGTAGTTCGAATTAGGAGTTTATTTATTGAAGATATAGACCGTAAATTTATTCGGTATTTAATCCCCAAATATACCCCTGAATTTTTAGAAGTTGGAGATGAATGGGAAGTCAATGTTAAAGATACTCTTCGAACACTAATGAGTCCATTAGTATATTTTGACCTTTTCACTTACAAAGTTACTTCTTTTACTGAAGATAATCAACAAAAAAAGGTTACTTTAGAATTTCGATCAGATTCTAGTAGAATTACCCAAAATAACTTTACTGGAACCGATATGCAAACCAATATGGAATCATTTCAATATGTTTCAGGAGTTTATGAAATAGATAAAGCTTCAGGAATGCCCATTAAAATTTACATTACTATCCGTACTGAGATAACATCGAAGAATTGGAAAGATATAGTTACAGAATCTAAACGCGTAAACCAAACCCTTGAATACACTTTGCTTTAATTTTTTTTGTATATTTATACTTAGACTAGTAATTTCATACTTACACATTTTTAGAAAGATTCATAATGAAATCTAAAATTTTCACTATAGTTTTATTATTTTGTATTCCCTTTATAGTTGGCAGTTGTTCAAACAATGAACCAACTGAGTTTGTGGCTAAATTAACTACTGTTTCAGAATTAAATACTTCTGCAGGGTTTGCTTGGTTAGAACCAGAAATAAGCATCTATCAAGTTGATACAACCACAATTAAAGCTATCAAAACATCTTGGGAATCGAACAAAAGAGACTTTACCCTTTTTGTAAATCCTTCTTGTTCATGTGTTGGAACTAAGAAATTATTTCCGCATCTTGTTCGTGTACTTCGTGAAGCTGGAATTCCTGAATCGTATTTGAAAATTTATTCTATGCGTTCTGCTACTGATAAATTACCTGAAGACGTGAAAACTAAGGGCTTAACTGTTACATATTTACCGACAATTTATATTCGAAACAATGATGTAACTGTTAAAGTAATTACTGAAAACCCCGTTAATTCTACTGTTGAACAAGAAATTCTTCTTTCTTTACAATAGGAACTTGTTTTAAAATAAGTATTAAAAAAGGGATATCAAATGATATCCCTTTTTTCTTTATATTAGTTTCCGTGGGGTCCTACAATCGGTAACTTCGATTTATCTTTCACATATCTATCAACCCAATTACGAATTTCAAAATTGCTTTCTGTCCTTCGACCAGCTAATACATGATCTGCATTTTCATACATAATCAGCTTATGTGGATGCAAGGTTTCTAACAATGCTTTTCCCAATTCTAACGAATGCAAAGGATTTACTTTCCTATCTCCTGTACCGTGCAAAACTAAAAGTGGTGTAGTTTTGCAAAGTTCCGATGCCCAAAGTACACTCGACCGATCTTCTAATGCTTTTTCTATTGAATCAGATGATTTCAGATAAGGTAATAAGGTTTGGATAATATATTCTTTCTTCGAAAGTAAATGCAACATTGTTGGAGCACCGAATGTTACCGCTGCACGAAAGACATTCATAGTTCGTAACATTTGAAATGCCATCATTCCTCCACGTGAACCAGCTATCAACCCTATTCTATCGTTATCAACGTATGGTAATTCTAACAATAAGGTTGTCAAATTTTTTGCATCAACAGTATCTCCAGCTCCCCATTCTTCTGCACCTTCACTTCCACCTTGACCTCGATATTGACTTGCAATTGCAACATATCCCCAAGCAGCGTACATACCTAAAATAGAAAAAACTCCTTCAGTAGTTAATGCACCTTTAGCACCAGACCCACCACGGTTAAATTGAATTGCAGGTAGTTTTTCTTCATATTGTGGCGGTAGAGCAAGAAAGCCTTTTATCTGTAATCCATCGCTAAAATAAGTGATTTCATACATCTTCATTGCCAAAAAGCGAACTAAATCAACTCCAGAATATTGACGTTTTGCAGAAGTAACAAAATTTTGAGGAATTGGAATTTCGACACTTGAAAGTAATTGACCGTTCCTTATTTCCATTGAAGTTTCTTCGGATTTTCAGGAGTAAGTTTTTGAGTTTTAATTGAATCTTGAGGAGTGATTTCTTCCTTTAACTCAATTTTTTTAGAAGGTTTTTCATTTTGAAGATTGTAAATTTCTTCCATTCGCAATTGTGTATAGCGAGAACGATATTTTTTTGCTAATCGAGTATTTCTATTTTCAATTGACATTTTTCTTCCTTTGATAAATGCCATTGTTACATTGTTTGTACTATAATCTAACGGGTTTCCTTGGCTTACAAAAAGAGTTGCTTCTTTCCCAATATCAAGAGATCCAACAAGTGAGTCTACACCAAACATCATTGCAGGGTACAACGTTAAGCCCTTTAAAGCTTCCATTTCCTCCAAACCAAATCCAACTGCTGTCCCTGCATTAAATGGAAGATTTCTTTGTTGCCAGGAACCACTTTCTGAAAAAGCAAAGAGAATACCTTTTTTTTGTAATTGTTGTGGCAAAGTAAACGGTTGGTCGTAAGTATCTTCATCTTTATCAGGCAAAGAATGTATCCTTGGAATGACAATACCAACTTGTAATGCCTTTACTTGATCTAAACAGCGAATGACTTCATTACCTGTTGAAAGTACCGCACGTAGATTATACCTTCGTATTATTTCTAAGGCTATCAATAATTGTTGGTAACTATTTGCTTCAATAAAGCAGACTTGTTGTTTTTCAAAAATTGCTCGTAATGATTCATAACGAAGATCAACATTCCCTTTTGATAAACCTTCTTTTGCAAGAAGCGAATAGGAATGAGCGTTTTCAATATATGTTAAAAATTCTTGTAATTTCTTTTCAATATCAGCTTTTATTTCAGCTTCTTTTTCTAAATTTTTCATCCAAGGTGCTATTGTAACATCTGGAATAGAAATTTTCATACACGATTTACTTTGAATCATTGCATCTTCTTTGTTCCAGCCATCTAAAGCCAAGAACGAGCCTTGACCTGAAATAAATCCACCTTCAGGAACAATATTTGCAATCAAAACTCCATTGGTTCTAATTGTTGGTATTAATTCACTTTCAGGGTTATATGCAGTTTCTGCCTTCACATTTGGATTATATAGCCCAACTTCATTCATATCTCTGGTAGCTCTAACAGCATCTATTTCTACTAAACCAAGGGTGGTAGAAGCAGTTATAAATCCGGGGAACACATATTGACCTTGACAATTGATTATTTCGGTATTTTCAGGTATTGTTACATCGGTTCCAATTTTTGTAATTTTTCCTTTTTCAAAAACTATTGTTGCGTTTTCTATTACGCCTTTGGTAATAGTAACAATGGTAGCATTTGTTAATGCTATAGGTTTTCTTTGAGGTTCACCAGGAATTTCAGAGTGTGCTGATAGGATGTTCGGTGTGAATAATGCTATTAGAAGCAAAAATTGTAGGTAGATCATATTCGGGTTTGACCTTTTGAATTTATTCCAAACTAGTAACATACAGTAGAGAAGAGAGATAAGATGAGATGCCTCTCAAACATAAATGAGTAAGAGGCACTCCCCTTCTCACCTTTCACCATTTTTTATATTTTATGGATTCAGGATCCTGTATTCTAAGTTGTAACGTTGTTCACGACAAATTTGGAACAACCAATTGCTTTCAATATTTCGATCGTTATCGAGTGAAAGTCAAATTCTACATACAAATATAATGTTTTTCTAAACAACATCACACTATTTATATACAAAAAAGTGAAATATTTACTAAAAGTGGCGTTTT
>JBDNFX010000282.1:0-3155 GCA_041689575.1 Kapaibacterium sp. (SeqCode) | reverse complement strand
GATGAAAATGGTATAGTAACTCCTGTGATTTTTCAGGGATCTAAGCCAAATAATTTCGACATTGCTGAAAGTATTGTAGTAAAAGGAAGAATGGAAGGTTCAAAATTTCATGCTTCAGAAATACTTACTAAATGTCCTTCGAAATATGAAGGTTCTGTAGAACAGTTAAAAAATAGTTAAATGAAACTTAGAATAGTATTTATAGTTTTGGCAATTATTGGTATTCCAGCGGTATCCTACATAGCTTTTCAATTTGGACAGATTCCGACTTATACATTTGTAGAAGCTATGCAATATTCTGAATTACAAGAAGAAATTGAACAAGCTAAAAAAGTAGAGGTACTTGTGACAGTATTAATTTCAGAAAAATATCCTTTTCAAGTTCCAGAATCTATGTTTACTTTCTTCGCGCAAGACAAAAATGGGAAAATTTTACCTGTAAGTTATACTGGAAAAGATCCACTACCTAATTTATCAAATAATCAGTCAATCATTGTATTTGGTCACACCCACGGTGGTGGTACACCTTATTTTCACGCTACACAAGTGATTCTCAAATAGGTTAATTCAGTTTTGATTTTCCACTTTTTACTACTATCTTTTTTAGTACAAATAATTTAAGTACTTTTGTAGGATATCCATTACAGTTGTTTAGTCAATTATTAAGTAATTCTCCAAATGCCAAATTATTCTCAACGAGAACTTCTCTGTTTACTCGATACTTCAAGCTCAATGAATTCAATAAGAGAAGAAGCCATTTCTACATTTTATGAGTATATAAAAGAAGCCAAAAACCAAGAACAATCAGTAGAAATCACTTTGGGACTTTTTAGTTCAGAACTTACAACATTTCGAACATCATTAGCTGCTTTACAATTACCATCATTAGAAGATTTTCCTAAGTTCAATTCAGGAGCTTCATCCCTTTTTGATTCAATTGGTCAATTACTCTCAGAAGCCGGTGAACGATATTCTGAAATGAACGATTGGGAGCGCCCAGGAACTGTTACCGTTATTATAGCAACCGACGGAATTGATTCATCGTCAAAAACATATACAAAAGATCTCATTATAGATATGATATATCATCAAAGAGATGTCTATAATTGGAAATTTGACTTTATAGGTGCTACACCTGAATCTTTTAAAAATGCTGTTGGAATTTCGTCTTCTGCGGGAAAGTTAGTTCGGTCATTAACGATTATTGAACGATTAAATCATTTGAATTCTCGAAAACAACTTACGGTTGCTACAAATATTGAAAAATCGTTCAAAGAATACTATTCTGAAAAAGGAACCATAGCGTATCAAAACAGTGTTCCGAATTTAGTAAACATTACAAACTTTATTAAGAGTTAACAATATGCTTGGTCAATATATAATCCACTTCCTCTTTATCTCTTCGTTACTTTCAACAATATTATACTTTTTATCCTATAAAGGAAATGAGACGTATAAAATTGCTGCAAGAGCGTTATTCTATGCTACTACTGGTTCATTAGTAGTTTCATTCTTTATGGTGTTCTATACAATACTTCAGCACGATTTTTCCTATAGTTATGTGTGGTCCTATTCATCTAAAGAATTATCAACACCGTTTCTTTTCGCAGCAACCTATAGTGGGCAAGAAGGAAGTTTCTTGCTTTGGACATTATGGATGAGCATAATTGGAGTTGCATTGATACCTTGGGTGAAAAAACATTCGTATGAAGCACAAGTAATGAGTTTTTTATCCTTGATTATTACATTCCTCGGATTAATGCTCGTTGTAAAGAACCCATTTTCCTTCGTTTGGGAATCGTATGCTCAAGAAGGTATTCAACCTGGTTTTATTCCTCAAAACGGAAGAGGATTAAATCCGCTCTTGCATAATTTGTGGATTACTATTCATCCGCCTATCCTCTTTATTGGCTTTGCAGCTATGTCTATTCCCTTTGCTTTTTCAATGGCAGGGTTAGTTAAAAAAGAATATCAAGAATGGATTTCCGTAGCTTTACCTTGGACACTTTTTGGAACTGCAATCTTAGGTTTTGGGATTATGCTTGGTGGTTTTTGGGCTTACGAAACCTTAGGTTGGGGTGGCTTTTGGGGCTGGGATCCCGTTGAAAATTCGTCTTTATTACCATGGTTAGCATCTATCGCATTAGTTCATACAATGGTAGTCCAACGAAAAACTAAGGGGTTAGTCAAAACAAATTTTGTCCTTTCTACATTAACATTTGTATTAGTGCTATATTCTACTTTCCTTACAAGAAGCGGAGTTTTAGGCGATACATCGGTACATTCATTTGTTGATCCTGGTTTCTTTGCGTATGTTCTTCTATTGGTATTTATGGGAGTTTTCATAGCAATCGGCGTAGGGTTAGTGTTGTATCGACTGAAAGACATTTCTAATAAACAAGAAAAACTATCTATCCAATCCAAAGAATTTATGCTTTCGCTTGGATCATCTTTAATTGTGGCATCAACTATTATTGTTTTTATTGGAACAAGTTGGCCAATTTTTATGGAGCTATTAGGAAGACCAAAAGTAGCTGTAGAAATAGGGTTTTATAACAAAATGCATATTCCAATAGTAATTGCAATGATGTTGATAAATGCAATTTCTATTCTTGTTGCTTGGCGTTCAAAATCTTGGACTACTTTAAAAAAGAAAATTATTCTTCCATTAGGACTTTCTGTAGTATCAACTGTGATATGTTTCTTTCTGGGAATTCAAGACTATGGAATGATATTGATAGTTTTTGCTTCCTTGCTTTCTTTGTTTGTGAACCTGCAAATGGGGTTTATAATCGCTAAAAAATCGCCCGGAAGCATTGGTGCCTATCTTTCCCATACTGGAATTGCATTCTTGTTATTAGGAATTGTAACTACTTCATCGTATTCATTGATTGATAAAAGTGTAAGGTTAATCCAAGATAAACCTACATCTGTATTGGGGTATACACTTACATTCAAAGGGAAAGAACAAATTGAAAAACAGTACAAAGATAGAGAAAAGTATAAGTATTATATTGAAGTCGAAAAAGACGGGAAAACTACAACTGTTTCTCCAATCCTATATTGGTCAGATTTTAATAAACGTCAGTCAGCATTTTTAGAGCCGGGTATTTCTTGGTCGTTAACGCACGATTTCTATGTTGCACCCAAAGCAT
>JBDNFX010000281.1:0-4999 GCA_041689575.1 Kapaibacterium sp. (SeqCode) | reverse complement strand
TTGGCGTAACACTTTCCGACAAGAACGGTTCTATTGTTGTCGACACCGTAACCGACAATTCGCCAGCAAGAAAAGCTGGAATATGTGTTGACGATATTCTGCTTTCTATCAATAGTATTCAGGTTCTAAACGTCTCTCATTTAGAAGCACTACTTTCTCAACTGCAATTGAATACTGAAGTTGCAATTACTGCTGTTTGTGACGGAAAAATTTATACAACATCACTAACCCCTGAAATTTCATTTGAATATACTTTGACTGTTTCTCCAACTATAACTGAACAACAGGAATTATATCAAGCACGGTGGCTACTACGGTACTTGAAAGATTAAAAGGCAAAGTACATTGAAAAATTTTAAAGTAATACTCTTTCTACTATTCACAGTCAGCATCATTGGGTTTTTATCAAGTTGTAAAACCAAGGTGTACGACAATTCAATGGTGTATTTTAATACGTATTACAATGCGAATAAACTTCTTCAGTATTCTGAAGACGAATTTGCCTACGCTGATGAACTCAAAAGGGTTGTCCCTATTGCTTTAACTCCCCATAGAGGTCGGTTCTCCTTGTATCGAACAACTGAACCAATCCCTCCATTTATGAAAGAATTTATTATAGACAACACCAAGCTAATGCCGGTGAAGGTTAAGGTAGATTCCATAATCATAAAAGGATCAAAAATTCTTGCTCAACATCCAAAATCTGATTATATCGATAAGACTTTATACCTAATGGCTACTGCGTTTTTTTACAGAAGTGAGTGGGTTCCAGCACAAGTAAAATGTCAGGAATTATTAGAACGTTTCCCTGAAAGCGATGTAATGCCAGACATTCATATTTTGTATTCTAAAAGCCTTATTGTACAACGAAAATTTGTACAAGGAAGACAAATGCTTTCACGGACAGTTGATGTTGCTTGGCAATATAAACGCTGGGATGTGCTTTCACAAGCCTTTCGGTTGATAGCAGAATTAGAGTTGTTTCATGGAAATCTAGAAGAAGCAATGCGACCATATCGACAAGCAATTGCTCAATCGGAGGACGACGGACTTAAGGCTCGGTGGCAAGCAGATTTAGCGGCTCTCTTATTTAGAGAAGGAAAGTTCAAACAAGCTGAAAAAGAATTTGCTTTAGTTCGTACCTATGATCCAGATGTTCAAGCAACATTTGAATCGTATCTCTATGAGGCTTCCAGTAAAGCAAGATTAGGTAAAACAACCGAAGCATTAGAAATACTTACTGAATTAGAATCGAATAGAAATTACGATGAATGGGCGTTATTTATCCATTCTGAAAAAATGACTGTTTCTCGTGTTTTAGATTCATCTAATTATTATGACCAACAAATCCAATTTGCAGATTCTGCTTTTGTTGGTTCAAAAGCACTTTTGGGTCAATATTTCGAACGTGGGTTAGATTATATTGACAGCGGAGACTATCGTAAAGCATTGCCATTTTTTGGACGTTCAAAATCAGTTCGTTCCGGTGTGTTCGAATCTGCTAATACTTATTACAATTTAATCTCTAATTGGGCAGAGTATCGTAAAACTGTCGATGCTTTCTTTAATGAACCACGCCATTTAGATGCAATGGTAGACACAATCAATGTTCCCTTTGCCACAACATTATACGAACTATGTAGAATTCACGAACAATTGGGAAATTACGATTCGTCGTTGAGTTATGTAAATTATGCAATTAAATTTTGCCCTCCTAAAAATCAAGAATCTGCTCGTTTACTGTTTGCAAAACAGCGGTTGATTCGTAATGGTCTAGTGGCAGTTGCACCTGAAATTTCTCGTGAAGATTATTCCGATTCGTTGCTAGAATATATTGCCTATTCATTTCCTAATACCGATCATGGAAAAGAGGCAAAACTATTATTAGGACTTACAGATGAAGCAATTTTAGACTCTGCGAAAGAGCTTTTTACATCTGGTCAATATTTCCGTAAAATTGGTTCACATTCAGTTGCAATAGGAAAATTTGAGTCTCTGTTTACCTTGTACCCCCGTTCTTCTTATGCACCAAGAGCAATTTATGCTACTGGGTGGACATTTGAACATAATCTTAATAATTTGGATTCTGCCATTTACTATTACAGTATGCTTGCACAACGCTATGGATTTTCTGAATATACTACAGAAGTTAGTACTTCTTTAAATTATGCTATTGCTAATAAAAATAAAAAAGATACTATTGTTCAAATACCAGTAGTTGATTCTACAAATGCTAAATCATCAATCCCAAAAGGAGACGTATTACATTCCGTAAAAACTACTGTTCCTCTAGACAATAGAATGGACAGCCCTGACAATTCTAAGAACTCTCCAGAAATTAAAAATCCTTCGTTTGCACTTCCTGTCAATGCATTGAATCCTTCTGATATTCAAAGATCTTTTTTACCAAAAGACTTATCGCAACCTTCACAGATGACTCCTTCTCCAGCAGACACGAATTCTCCTCCTCCAATGCAACCAAAGCCAAATAAAAAATAATTCTTTGCAGTAATAGCCAACCTTACCATAGTAGAAGAACTACATTTGTAGAATAATTTTTTACAAAGAGGTACGCTATGCAATCTGTATTATTCGGAGGTGGTAATTCATCGAAGCTATATAATATTCGTTATAATGGGAGTCTTTGGCAATGGAGAAACGTTGCCGATGTCCTTAGTAATTCTTCTACGTGGTCTTCAATTGCTACTTTAACGGCAACTGAAGAGACCAACGGTTTAACATTCGATCAAATAATTCAACCGCAACTTCAAGCGAGCGAAGCAACTATTGAAGGCGTTACAATTTCACAAACTCACCTACAGTATTTCCAAGCTCTTAGTGTCGACGAAGAAGATCTTCCAAGCAGACGAGATGCTATAACATTCGAAAATGGAACAAAACTACAAACCCCTTCTTCAGCTACAGATTCCTTTGTCTTATTATTGTATAGGGGTTCAAAAGCAAATGCTGGTGGCTTTTCTGGTCCAGGTTCATATTATGTCCGAGCTTGCGTTGGACTAATAAAATCTTCTACATTAAATTATACAGTTCAAGGGGGTGAATTTGTCAAAATTACACCATCGTTGTCCTTAGTAAAAATATCGACAGATATAGTAATTCCAGCCGCAGCCTTACCAGAAGTACCCGATTCTACCGCTACATCTGCACTCATAATTGTGGCTAAAAGAAATACGGCAATCGAGTTTATCACCTACACCGAAGAATAGCCTTTTTCCTACAAATTGTGGATAACAACGGTAGTTATCCACTGAATTATCCACTAATAACCGAGTTTATCCACATTTTGACCACAATTATGCACCCTCTTACATTTCAATTTCCCCACCAATGGGGGAAACATTCTTATAGTATTCAACCAAAAATACTAACACTTTCGGTACGAAAAGAAGTACTTCCATTGTTGCAAGACTATGCTTCAACAAGTAGTGATGTCGATTTTATGGAAATGCTTTTCGAATACCCTTCCTTAGCCACACTTTTTAAGCGAAATGGATTAGAAATTCAACCAATACTTAGTGCTGAAACACTTATGGAAGTAGTTGCAGAAAACCCTACACTGTTTCGGTTACTAAAAAACCCACCACTTCCTTTACTTGGAAACGAGCAACGAATTCGTATAGCAATTGAAATACTAAAAAGAACAATCGATTCAACAGAAATACCTGCAGAAGTTCAATTAGCATTCAGTTCTGAAATTGAACACGAGTATTGGCAAAATTTTCCGTTAGAAATTTTGGAGCGATATCTTGAATTTTTTCGTAGTCGATTTTTATAAACGTGAAGCACGGTGCATTCAATACCGTTCTTGGGATTGCTTTCGAACAATTTCTACTACGGTCGATATCTTTATTCACTCATTGCCACCAGAAGAGCGGTTGTTTTGGAATTATTATCTACTTGCTGAGGGAAATTATGAAGTATCGCAACAATTATATATGCAACAACCATTTGACGAAATACAACGAATGATGTCCTTCAAATTTGCTTATACGTTATACCAACACACCAATGATACCACCTGAATTACTTCAACAGTCTAATACAATTAGTTCTACTGTTTCTGCATTAAATGAACGTATGAATTCACTATTCAAACAATCATTGGCAAAACAACAACAAGAATTAAAAACAAGTTATGCAACGTATTTGCAATTGCAACAGCAATTTTATAAATCCGAGGCAACGGCTGATTCCCAAAGGAGCAGTCGGCGAAAATCGGAAATGCAAGGTTTCCTACAAGGTATGGGTTCTGCTTTGGAATCTGTAGCCAAACAACAAGAAAAACAATTGACATCTATGACAACTTCTTCTGAACGATTACTATCTACCTTAGGCACATCGTTACTTTCTACAATGGGAAGAGTGCTTTCAGAAGGGCGATCGTTTGCAGAAAGCACTGGAAAGATACTGGTCGGAACTGCACTCCAAGCCTTAGATTCGTTGGTTCCAATTATAGTTGCACAAATAACAGGGGTACAGTTAGCAAGTCCTAATCCTGCAAATGCCTTGTCCTTTGGTACTGCAGGTATTGCCTCAGCAATTGCACTAACTGCTACTTTTAAAGGGTTAGTAGCATTAGCAAAATCTGCCGCTGGATTCAAAGACGGTGGTTTAGTGAAGGGTGGTCAACAATTCATTCGAATTAATGAAGTCGGTCAAGAATTTGTTATGAATGCACAAAGTACAAAGGCATTTTTGCCGGAACTTCAACAACTGAATTCTGGTCATTTACCAAATTCATTTCTTCCACCGAATTCTAAATATTCATTTGAACAAACAGTTGCAAAAAAAATTGACAATTTGATTGAAACACTCCATTCGAGGAAAACAACGGTACACAATACTATTTCCGTATCAGGAACCTTACGTGCAAATGGAGGAGAATTACAAACACTTATCGAAAAACATTTACAAAGAAAGGTTGTTCTCTAATGAATATACTTCTTTCAGCCTTTGTTTCAAAAGCCGTACCGACTCC
>JBDNFX010000280.1:0-1718 GCA_041689575.1 Kapaibacterium sp. (SeqCode) | reverse complement strand
TTAAATGCCAAACAATCTACCTTTGTTCCTTTAGATAAGAATTATGAAATGAATGTCGATTCGTTGATTGCGTCTGTAAAAGTAAATACAAAAATCATCTATATTGCTAATCCAAATAATCCTACTGGAACCTACCTAATTACCGAAGATCTAAAAAAGCTGATTCAAGCTGTTCCTAAACATATTTTGATTATTCTAGACGAAGCATATTTCGAATTTTCAAAATTATTATTAGGTGATGAATATCCAGATTCGATGGATTTTGCCACTGAAAACGTAATTACTTTACGGACTTTTTCAAAGATTTATGGCTTAGCTGGGTTACGAATTGGATATGCTTTTTCTAATGAAGATATTATTTCTTCTATGATGAAAGTAAAACTTCCGTTTGAACCAAATTTGATTGCCCAAGAAATTGCGATTGCTGCATTAGAAGATACTGCGTTTGTAGAACGTTCTGCAACCTTAGTTCGCCAAGAAGTTCCAACAATGATACAGTCTTTACGTTTACAAGGATGGTCTGTACCGAACAGTGCCGGTAATTTTGTTATGGTCGATTGTGGCACTCCAGAAGATGCTCAAACGGTCTACGAATCTTTACTAAAAAAAGGCTATATTACACGACCGCTACGAGGATTTGGTTTACCTCATTGTGTACGAATTAGTATCGGTTTGCCAGAGGTAAATCGTGAACTAATTGTAGCAATGGATTTGATTCGTAAACAAAATCCCGAGATTCTTCCTTTATATGTTTAATTAAAAAAATACGATAGTTATGGAAACAGCAACAGATTTACAAAACGAGACAACTTCTCAAGATTTATTCGAAATTTTGGGGACACATCACCTTCAGTTTTATGTAGGAAATGCTCGACAAGCAGCCTACTATTATCGCAGAGCTTTTGGTTTTGAATTAATTGCTTACGAAGGTCCTGAAACAGGAAACCCAGAAACTGCTTCGTATGTTTTGAAACAAAATAAAATTATTTTTGTTCTAACATCTCCAATTTTGTCCACACATCCTATAAACGATTTTATAGTAAAACATGGCGATGGCGTACATGATATTTCAATTGCCGTTGGAAATACCGACGACGCCTTTACTATTGCTACTACCAATGGTGCAGAAAGCGTTACTGAACCACATACCATTACCGATAAATTTGGATCAGTTCGGTTAGCAACCGTAAAAACGTATGGCGATACCGTCCATACCTTTGTTCAAAATATTGATTATACTGGTGTATACTTACCTGGATACAAAGCAATGCCCAAAGATACTTTGTCAAATCCAGTTGGATTGCTACACGTTGATCATATCGTGGGGAATATGGGTTGGAATCAAATGGAAGACACTGTTAATTATTACAAACGAGTTTTTGGATTTTCAAAATTCGTTTCATTTGACGATAAAGATATATCAACTGAATATTCGTCATTGAAATCAACAGTTGTCGCAAATCAGAATAAATGGATTAAATTCCCAATCAACGAACCTGCTCAAGGAATTAAAAAATCGCAAATCGAAGAATATATCAAATTCAACAATGGACCTGGTGTACAACACATTGCGATGGAATCTGAAAATATCATTGAAACTATTACTGCTTTAAAAGCAAATGGAGTTGAATTTATTAGTACTCCCGATTCTTATTATGTTACTCTTGCCGAGCGAGTTGGTACCATTGACGAAGATTTTAAAGCAATTCAAGCACTTT
>JBDNFX010000279.1:0-4020 GCA_041689575.1 Kapaibacterium sp. (SeqCode) | reverse complement strand
TATCGCAAGGACTACCTTTCGATATATAAATCCCTGGTTCTACTGTTAAAACTGTGTGTTCTTTTAAAGCTCCATTTGTACCTGCATCGTGAACATCTAACCCAAGATAATGCGATGTTCCGTGCATAAAATAATATTTCGTTTCTTCAGGCTTTGAAATTATTCCAAGTTCTAGTAATCTTTTGGTAATTACTCTTGTTGCTGCTTCGTGAGGAGCTTTAAAGGGATGTCCCACTATACAAGCTGCAATTCCACTGTCTTGTGCTTCTAGCACTATGTTATATATGATTTTCTGTTCTTCTGTGAACCTCCCAGTTACGGGGAAAGTACGGGATATGTCGGCTGTATAGCCATGATATTCTGCTCCGCAGTCCGCTAATACTAATTCAGTCGGACTCGTTTTCCTTCTATTTTTGTTATAATGTAGTATACAAGCGTTGTATTCACTTGCAACAATAGAAGGATACCCAACATCTTGAGCACCTCCATTTTTAAACCCAAATTCCATTAGTGCTTCAATCTGGTATTCTGCCATTCCCGGTTTTGTATTTTTAATTGCATTTAAGTGACCTTCAATAGAAATGTCAACGGCTTTTTGTAACAAACGTAACTCATCTGGATCCTTAACTTCTCTAAATCGAGCTAAAGAAAAATTGTATTTCAGTGTTATATCTGATCTGTGTTGCTTCACTATTTTGGACACTTCATCTTCAATAAAAACAGACTTCCCAAACGGAACTTTCACTGTTTTTGAAGGTAAGGTTGTAAAACGAAGGGTATCTACTTGTTTTGTGAGTTCTTCTAAAAAAGATACCATTTTACTATTATCTAATGTTTCGATTCTTAAATGTTCTTTCGCTTCTTCGGGACCCATTGAAGTACCCAACCAAACTTCCATAAACATTGAACGTTTAGGCGTAAAAAGTACTTCTTTATACTCCTTTCCTTCAAAAGTAATAGGGTTTTTACTTACAAATAAGGTCATAGAATGTGAAGGAGCTCCAGAAAGATATAACAAATCACTATTTTGGCGGTATTCGTAATCAACGTCATTTTGTCTATTTCGAATATCAGCGGAAAAAACTACTATCGCAGTGTTTTCCGATAATATAGTACGAAGTTTTTCTCTCCGTTCATTATATCGACTAACCGGTATATCGTCTTTGTCGAAAACTTCAAATGGAAAAGTAACCCCCGGAGCTTGAGCGTTAAGGATTTGAACTGAAAAAAAACCTATTAGAAGTAAAAATTTAGTGCGAATCATTTTAGTATTTTTTTGGTTTTGTATAACATAGAACTGCCGTATCTACCCGTTTAGCACCTGCATATAGCAAGGTTCGAGCAACGGCATTTACTGTTGAACTTGTAGTAAGGACGTCATCAATTAAGAGTACGTGTTTCTTTTCAATAGATTCACTATTCCTAACGGAAAACATTCCTTCGTCGAACTTTATTCGATTAGAAAATTCTTGAAGTGCTTGTGGTTTACGGTAAATTGTTCGTAATACGTTTTGAGTAAGTACTGGTCTTTGAAGTACATTCCCCACTGCTTTCGCAATAATATCGGCTTGATTAAATCCTCTTTCTCGAATCCTTACAGGATGAAGAGGTATTGGGATTATCACCTCAGGTAAGCGTTTGTATTGTTTCTTTAACATTTCGCCAAGCAACGTTCCTAAACTCGTACCTAACATTTGGTAGTGTTTATATTTGAAATAATGAATTACTTCTTGAATTGGACTATCGTTTTCAAACAAATATAGTGCGTGAAACTGCTTTATTCGAACATTGTCTTTCCCTAAAATATCTTGACAGTGAAGTATTATTTCATCTGAATCAGGTGCAATTTCTAAAGAATCTAAAAAAGTATTGCTAAGCAAACTTTTCTCGAACCGATCATTTTTAGATAAACAACTACCATTTCCAAGACAATGTCTCGGAGCTACTGCATCGAGTATTCCATCTACAATTGATTTAAGAAAATTCCATTTCATATTCAAAAATACGGTATCTTTGCAAATGAAACTATGTAAAAATTACTTTTTTGTTTTAATATGTCTTTGGAGTTGCCAATTATCGATGTTTGCTCAACAAAATAATTCGGCAACAAAATGTGATACTTTTGTTGATGATGTTGGTATCGGATTTAACGATGCTGGTGCTTATTTCTTATCGCCTATCCAAATTCCTTCTGCTCAATCTTCAATAATTTTGGGTGCAACATCAATTGGAATTGCATCATCTATTGCTTATATGGATATTCCAGCGAGGAATTTTTTTCTTAGAAACCAGACACCTTTGGCAGATAATATATTTTCTGTAACAAATACTATTGGTGAAATTTACACGCCAATTGCATTATCTGTTAGCCTCTATGGCATAGGACTGTTTTTCGAAGAACCCACTACAAGAATTACCGGCAGATTACTTGCCGAATCGTTCCTTTTTTCTGGAATTACTACTTCACTTGGTAAATCTTTTTTTGGGAGATCACGCCCATTCGTTAATGGCGACAATACAGATTTTCAATTTTTTCAGTTAAATGAACCTAACTTATCCTTCCCTTCTGGGCATTCAACCGTTGCTTTTTCCATAGCATCAGTTTTGTCCTACCGTATTGACAACATCTATGCTTCAGTGGGGTTGTATTCTCTTGCGTCTGCAACAGCGGCAGCAAGAATGTACAAGGACAAACATTGGTTTTCCGATGTTTTGCTTGGCAGTGTCATTGGAACTGCCTCAGGAATCTACGTATGTTCGCGTGAAGAAGACCGTCACTCAAAGAAAACACAACAATCTTCCCTTCAATGGAATCTTATTCCTACACTCAATGGTTTATCGTTCATAATGAACTGGTAAAGGGAATTGTACTTTTGTTAATGAAGAATGTTTCAAATCAATTAATTTTAAATGTTAAAAAATTTAATCTTCAGTATGGTGGTTCTGTAGCAAAAACGTTTAATAAGAGCCACGATGGATTTCTAATAATGGATAAAACGGATGTGTATAATTTAGGTGCGTCTTTGAAAGATTTAGGAAAGAAATGCCTTGCTTTCTCAAAATTAGAAATTAGTTCAGTTGGGGGGCTACAGTAAAACATATTTCTGAAACAACAGAATAATTTGGTTTTTTTACGCTTTATATTTACCCTGAACTAAAGAAGCGGGGAAACAGTATTTGAACTGCTTTGTGATTATTTTTGTATATTTATGAGGGGAATTGAGAAAAATATTCGTTCTAATCGAACTATTTATAACTAAAATTATCGAACTGTGACTATACCAATCATTATTACTTTGTGTGTTTTACTACTTCTTGCGTATGTCTTTGACATCAGTGCATCAAGAACGAAAATACCTTCGGTGATTCTGTTATTGGTACTTGGGTTTATTGTTCGTCAAGCAACAATATTTTTTCAGTTAACTATCCCAGATTTAACTACTATCCTACCTATTTTGGGAACGGTTGGTTTGATTCTAATAGTATTGGAAGGCTCTTTAGAGTTAGAATTAAACAAATCGAAACTCCCATTCGTTGGAAAAACGGCACTCATTGCATTATTGCCAATGTTGTTGCTTAGTATAGGATTAGCGTATATGTTCCAATATTTTGGAGGTGTTTCGCTTAAAGTTGGCTTGGCAAATGCTATTCCTTTTACTGTTATAAGTAGTGCAGTAGCAATACCAAGTGCACGAAATTTGGTTTCAGACAAAAAAGAATTTATTACGTACGAATCATCGTTATCGGATATATGTGGTGTAATATTCTTCTACTTTATTACTCTAAACGAGAGTATTTCTTTGTTGTCAGTCGGTTCGTTTGTGTTAGATTTAGTGATTATAATCTTTATCTCTTTTGTCGCCACTTTAGGGTTGGCATATTTACTTTCCAAAATCAAACATCACGTTAAATATGTTCCTATAATATTGATGATACTTTTGATTTATGCAACATCAAAAGTATACCATTTCCCTGCTCTAATTTTTATCTTACTATTTGGATTATTTTTAGGAAATTTAG
>JBDNFX010000278.1:0-1199 GCA_041689575.1 Kapaibacterium sp. (SeqCode) | reverse complement strand
CATTTGAAATACCGAAATTCTATTGTTCTAAGACGGGTAAATTTTGCTGTTTAAACAAGTTCATTACAAAAAACGAAGCATTCGATGAACGAGGCATTAATTCATTTACAATTACTGTTTTACCAAAAACTTCATTTCTTGTGTACAATACTTTCGAAATTCCCAGTAATCTTTTTTCTAACTGAACTACATTAGTATCAGCTAAAGTTCCAATCATATAAAAATTAGAAGGTGCCAAATCGTTGGTTAGGATTCCAACCATTTGAGAAACAAGTAACCCTTGGTTTTTCAATGAAGTTGGCGTTGCTTCCTTCATTGCTGCTAAGAGTAATTTTTCGTATTCTGCTAAGGAAGTACATTGTTTATACAAGAAAGTAGAACCAATTACCATTTTCGTTTTTGCAGAATCTTTTCCTATTTGATTAGAAATATTCGCAACTATTCTTATGGCGTTTAAAGAATCAACAGGTGAAAGTATTACAGCATACGTACCAAACAAAGCTGGTACTTTACGTTTGGTTATGGGTTCAGTTTTTTTAGGACTAACTCTATAAAACACTGCTAAAGTAACAGCTGTAATCAGTAAGAGTCCCAACAAAGAATAATAGAGTTTCCAAGTAGATTTCTTTGCTTTAGGAACACCGAGTTGATCTTCTAAAAAATCTTTATCGTTTTGATTATCCATTTTAATTATAATTCCTCAGAAAGAAATTTTCCAGTATCGGCTTCAATTTCTACAGGGTATTTTCCGGTGAAACAGGCATCACAATAGCCTATGTTATCATCTTGAGGTACAGCTTCAAACAGTTTTTCAGGTGTTAAATATTCTAAAGAATCGGCACCTAAATAATGTCCTATTTCTTCAACAGAACCAAGTTGATTGGCAATAAGTTCCTCTTTGCTTGGAAAGTCCATTCCGTATCTACAAGGAAATTTCACTGGAGGCGAAGTAATTCGAACGTGAATTTCTTTTGGTCCTGCTTCTCGAATCATTTTTATCAATGCTCGTGAAGTTGTTCCTCGTACAATTGAATCGTCTACAACAACAATTTTACGCCCTTCAACTACACCTTTAACAACATTGAATTTTGTTTTAACTTTAAATTCTCTGCTTTCTTGACCCGGAGCAATAAAGGTTCTTCCAACATAATGACTTCTAATAAGTCCAATTTCATACCGAGTAGGAATTCCTTGTTTTT
>JBDNFX010000277.1:0-4871 GCA_041689575.1 Kapaibacterium sp. (SeqCode) | reverse complement strand
GAGATCGTACACAAATTTATTTTTACCAATAACTCGAGCAACTTCATCGCCTGAATTAGATCCGATTCTAAGATAAAGTGGTTCATTAAAAATTAGTGCATATTTTTCAATCACTAAAAGTATATCTAAAGAAAACAATGCTATAGAATTTGCATGATTTGCATCTTCTTCTGGAACTCCTCCAACACACATATAGTTATCGCCAATTGTTTTAATCTTTTCCAATCCATATTTTTCAGTTAACAAATCGAATTCATAAAATATGGTGTTTAATATTTCAACAATATGATTTGGAGATACTAATGAAGAAAGTTTTGTGAAACCAGCTAAATCTGCAAACAATACAGTTGTTTGTTTAAAATAATCAGCAATAGGACTTTCGTTATTAAGGAGTCTTTTAGCAATTTTAGCTGGAAGAACATTTAACAACAGTTTATCTGTCATATTATTCGCTTCCTGTAATTGAATATTAATCTCGTTCAATTCTGAGTTAGCCAGTTCAATTTCTGTAGCTTGTTTATGTAAAACATCCTGCTGACGTGTAATTTCAGAATACGCAGATTCTAATTCTACATTTTTCAATCGATATATTTCAGCTTCTTGTTTGTGAAGTTCCATTTCACGTAGTTTGTTTTCAATTTCATGTTTAAGTTGAATATTCTTAGTTTTTCTAGATATTTCATCGTTCATAACTTCTTTTTCTATTTTTTGAAACAGAAGCACATGTTTGTAAGCTAGCTTAAACTCTTCAAAATGTTCATAACACTGTGCAAGAATACTATGAGATTCTGCTTGTAATTTTAACGCATGAATAACTTCAGAAAGTTGTAAAGATTCTTTACAATGTAATATAGCTTGTTCTACAGAAAAGTCTTGATATTCTTTAATTAAATATAGTTTAGAAAGATTATTAAGCACTCTAGCAATACCCTTTCTATCTCCCAAATCCCAAAAGATATCTATAGACTTAGAAAAACTTTCAAATGACAAATTAAAGTTGTCAACAACAATATAATACGAACCAAGGCTTTCTAATGTTTGCCCTTGACCAATTTTGTTGTTCTCATTTCTATAGAGTTCTAATGCTTCTAAAAGTTCTATACTAACCTCAGAGGTCTTCTCTTGCTTAAGATATAAATTTGCAAGTTGTAGTAAAGTTTCTCCACGTAAAGCAGGAGATTTGATTTTCTTTGTGTAATCTAATACTTCTAAATAATTTTTTTTAGCAGAATCATCATCGCCCATAGTAAAATACAGTAATCCAATCTTAGATAAAATAGAATAATACTGAAGAAATTTCTTATTCTTTTCAACAATTTCCAAACATTCCATTTGTATTGTTAACGAGGTAACATAGTCACCTAATTCTAAATGGATTTCACCAATAAATGATTTAACTATTGCTACTTCAACTTCATTATCTATAGATTCAAAATATTCTAATGAGGTATCTAACCAAAACAAAGCTTTTTCTAGATCTCCAATTTTACTGTACGATCTTCCAATCAATATTGAACATTTGGAATAATAATGATCAGATATTGGAAAGCTCTTTTGTGCTAAGGTACAATATTCAATTGTTTTGTTATAGTGTGAATGTAAGAAGTAAAAATAACCAATAAGATAATGAGAAATACTTACATAATAAGAATATTGTTCTGTGTTCTTTTGAAATTCACCAAAAACACTTTTGTTTTCAATAGATTGAAGGTTTTCTAAAACTTCATAATTTGGAACAGTTGAATTATTGAGTTTTTCCTCTATATCGGAATAATATTGATTAATTTGTTTAATGTTAGAGATGCTCATTTTTTCCTTTACAATTCATAATTTTGAATCTTGCTATTCAGTAGGATTTCACAAATATAAGAAATGATATTTTTCTAGTACAATTTAAATTTCTGTTTAGTAAATTCAATAGTGTATTTACCAAAATTTTCTATAAAAAAAGCCTCATTACTGAGGCTTTTTTTATAGAAGTGAATATTGAATTTAACTGAATTTGAAAGATTCAATGCTTTTAACAAACAACGGCAAATAATCTGATTCATTAGGTCTAAACCAGTTTATAGTTAGTCTATATAATTTGTTATTCTTAACAGAAAAGTAAACTCGTGAACCAACATCTTTTTGGAAACTATAATTCATCATAAATGCTTTATTCCCGCCCAAAGTTGTTTGTGTAGGATTCGAAGCTCTATATTTTACTTTATTGTCAGCAACTATTTTATCTAAATTGTTTTGCTTAGATGCATCAAAAACATCTACTTGAATATTACAATCTACTCTCCCAGTACGATTATTGATAAAATTAATTGAACTTTCTGCACCACCAGTTTTTGAACGGTTATTTACGAAATTGTCTGGGTAAGAAATTGTAAAACCATTTCCAATAAATGATCTGAAGTTACTTGAAGGAACTTCAACTTCATTCGCAACTATAATAGTATCAGGACCTTTTTTTTCTAATTTTACAGGAAATTCAATGGTCTTTAAAACATTTGTATAAAGTTCCTTATAAGAATCAAAAGTAGATCCAAAGGCTGCAAATTCAACAATAGCTACTGTATTCGAATCTACAACAAAAAAGTATTTTTCACCGAAGAAATTTCCATCACTTAAATCGAATGTGTAAGTTATTTTTTTTCCAGCTTTACCTTGAAAAGTTACTTCTTCTGGTTTAGTATACAAAGAAGCTTCGAATATTTTTGATTCATCCATAACTTGTTCCAATGTTCTATCGGACATTTTTTGAATACTATATTCAATCTCTGCTCCTGAAGCACCATCGTCGTTAAATTTAATAAATCGTTCAACAACATTTGGGTTAGAAAAAGCTCTTACAGTTTGGCCAGGAATTTCTTTTAATAACCAATTTGAAGGATAGTCAATAGAATACTGAATAGAAGCATCAGCAAAAGTATATTTTTTAACTTCTTTTACGGGATCTGGATCAACTTTCGGTTTTCCAGCACAAGAAACTATAAATAAAATACTTACGAAAATAGATACATTGAACAATGATTTCATAGCAAACCTTAATTATTTTGTATAGAAAAATAGTCTAATAACGATTTAAAATCTTCACTTGAAAGGTAATAGTGTTCATTACAATAATGGCAAATCAACTCATTATGTTGAGAATTTTTCATTTCAAGGATTTGTTCTTTCCCTAGAGTAATCAATTGTGATTTGAACTTTTCAAAAGAACACCGGCAGTAAAAATCTATTGGAATTACTTCAATTAATTCTAATTCTAGTTCTAATATTTTTGACAAAACTTCAATAGGATCTTTTGCAGAAATAGAATAAGTATGTAAAGGTAGTAATGTTTCAACTTGAGTTTCTAATACAAATATTTCAGTTTGATCAGCGTTCGGTAACATTTCAATTAAAATTCCAGAAGCATTTAGCAACTGAAGATCAGAAGAAGTGTCGAAATTAATATCAGAAAGTAATGCAGTATCAATTTGTTCTGAAGTCAATAAATAACGAACAATTTCTTGTTCGATAGATGTGTTTTTTAACTCAGTAATACCAATAACTGGTTCAAATTTACCGTAAAGCATTTTCGAAACGGTAACAGTTCCATTACCCAGAAAGTCATTTAAAGTGGTAATTGTAGAATCAAAATTTTTGTTTCCAACCACAAAGCCTCTTATCTCTCCAACTTTATTTGATTCAGCATAAATCTGTGAAAACATTCCATTACTTTTTAAGTCAAGATAAATACGTTCTTCACCTTTTAACATACTGGCAATTAATGAAGTTGCAATAATAACTTTCCCTAAGAAAAAGGTTGCAATTTCATCTAAATTATGTCGTTGAGATGCAGTTTTAACTACATTTTTACATTGAATGTACGAAATACGAAATTTTTTCTGTGAATCAATATAACGAAATACTTTATCACGTTGGAGATATAATTCTTTAATACTCATAAATGACTGGAGATTCTAATAATGTTAATGATTTTTCACTCGTAGATATTCTCGCCTTTATACCATAAGGTATAGTAAGCTTTTCTAAAATGTGACCAAATGGAAAGCCATATAAAACTGGGACAGTTAAATGATTAAACCTGTCTTCTAACACTTCTCGAAGAGAAAACTGTGCTTTAAATGAAGCAGATTTTGAAGTAGCCTCACACTTTGTAAAGTTACCCATAATAATTCCATTACAGTCATCTAATTTTCCACCTAATAAAAGCTGTGTAATCATTCTGTCAACTCTGTAGGGTTCTTCTAAAATTTCTTCAATAAAGAGAATTGAATCTTTTGTGTTTAACTCATAGGGTGTTCCCATTGTAGCAACTAACATTGAAAGGTTACCACCTACTAACCTTCCTTCTGCTGTACCACTTGCGAGAACGATACTACTTGGTTCTAAATACGGTGTTATTTCAAATGGATTAGCTTTACTTAAAAATAGAGTTTTTTTCAGAGAATCTATTGTAAAGTTATTAAAAGTTGATGATGCTACAGGACCGTGAAAGTTTACTAAACCAGAATTGTTAAAAACTGCCGTTGCAAGTGCCGTAATGTCTGAAAACCCCATAATAATCTTTGGGTTATCTCGAATAATTTGAAAATCTAGAAATGGTAGCATTCTCATTACACCATATCCACCTCTTGCACAGACTATGGCGTCAATAGAAGGATCTTTTATAAAATCCATAAATTCATTTGCTCTTAATTTATCAGGAGCAGATAAATAACCAAAATATGATCCAGTTCGCACTGTATTACCAATCACAACCTTCACCCCCATTGATTGAAAGAATTCTAGTCCAGAATTAATTTCAGAAAGAGTAGAAGCTCCTGCAGGTGCAGTTATTGCAACAGTAGATCCTATTTTTAATCCTTTAGGTT
>JBDNFX010000276.1:0-3120 GCA_041689575.1 Kapaibacterium sp. (SeqCode) | reverse complement strand
AACGCATTGTCCTCAGAGGCTAAGCGTTCATATTCGGTTGCAAGGTTTACTAAGTATCGAAATTCTTTTTCCGTAATGTAAAGGCTGTTAGTTCTAAGAAAATAAAAGGAATATACAGTTTGAATTGTCGAAATGCGTCAACTACTTACGTTCTGCCAAAGCGTTTGTCGAGCTCTTTGAGTGGAAAATCGAGTATTATTGGGCGTCCGTGTTGACAAACGTATGGCATCGAGGTTTTAAAAAGATCGTCAATCAATTGTGCCATTTCGTCAATTGAAAGGACTTTCCCAGTTTTTAACGCAGTTTTACAACCGAACGATGCAGCAAGATTTTCTCTTCTTGCACTCGGTGCAATTTTAGAATATTCACTGTAGGTATCAATTATTTCTAACAATGCCAAATGTTCTTCTCCTGTTGGAATATCTGCAGGAATCCCGGTTACTTCAACGGCAGTATCGGAAAGAAATGAAAATTCAAAACCTAAAGATTTTAACTCAGAATCTAATTCTTTTATCAAACTTGCCTCAGAAGCGGATACTGATCGTTCTTCTGGAAACAATAATCGTTGTGATTGAGAAAATTCCCTGTTCATCATCAATAAGGCTTTTTCGTATAATATCCGTTCGTGGGCTGCATGCTGATCTACAACCATCATTCCATCTTGGGTTTGAACTACGATATATTTGGAATGTAGTTGAAAATACGATTTTTTTGATCTATCAATTGGGTCTTCAATTCTGATTGGCTCGTTTTCATTTTGAATTTTGTTCTGGAACAAACTATCGAATGCACTTACAGAAGGAAAATGGTGTTGAGATGTTCGAGGAGAAATTGTTGCTTGAAGTTTAGATCGTTCTGGAGAATTGAAATCGGAACAATGTCTATTTCGATCATTTGGTTCAATTACTTCTCCTGTAATTTTATTAACAAACAAAGAAGAATCTACTTTTGACGAAGAAAAAGGTAATTGTGCAGTTTGTTCTAGTAATTGAATTGTTGGTATTAAATGAACTTTGGACAAAGCTTGAGAAACTGCACTATTAATAGATGAAAATATTGACCGTTCGTCGTCAAATTTTACTTCGTGTTTTTGAGGGTGAACATTTACATCTACTTTTTCTGGATCAATTGTTAAAAACAAAACAAAAAGCGGGTAGGAGTTTTTTTCTAACAGATGTTCGAACACTGAAAACACTGAATAATTCAATGTTTTACTGATAATGTGCCGACCATTCAGATAAAAAAGTTGTCGTAACCCACGCGATTGACGTGCTAAACGAGGTTCACCAACAAAACCTACAATGGATACTGTTGAATTAGAAAATTCAACGGGAATCAAAGCATTTTCAACATCGGAACCAAGAATTGAAAGAACTCTTACTTTCATTGATTCAGATTTTACATCAAAAATTTTGGAATCACCATCGTAAAAAACAAAGCGAATGTCTGGACGAGCTAATGCAAACTTCATCATTGTTTCAGATATAAAACGAAATTCGCTAAGGTCAGAACGAAGGAATTTTTTTCGAGCTGGAATATTGAAAAAGATGTTTCGAATGAATATTTGCGTTCCTCTTTCACACGGAAACGGTTCAATAATTTGTTCTGAAGTGCCGTCAACTGTTAGTTTCCATCCGTGTTGCTCATCTTCTTTACGAGTTCTAATTTCAACTTGAGCAACAGAACAAATAGAAGCTAAGGCCTCACCTCTAAACCCAAGAGTAGTAATGCTGTACAAATCATCAATAGTAGAAATTTTGCTCGTTGCGTGTCGCTTACACGCAAGGGACAAATCGTTTTTATTCATACCCTTTCCATTGTCGATGATATGAATGAGGCTTTTCCCGGCATTTTTTACAACAACAGTAATTTCAGTTGCACCTGCATCAATAGCATTTTCAACTAATTCTTTCACTACGGATTCCGGGCGTTGAACAACTTCACCAGCAGCAATTTGGTTTGCAATTACTTCTGGTAGGATTTGAATACTTGAATTAGTCGGAGCAATATTCATTCTGTTAATACTTTATTCACTATAAAACGTTAAAGACGTCTATAGATAAAAATTTTAGTCAATGTAGTAATTTATTCGGAATTAAACAGTATAAATGTCAAAAGAAGCACTCATTATAATTGATAATGTCGTAAAAAAATTTGGGGACTACACTGCATCGAAGAACATATCTCTATCCATAGAAAAGGGAACAATATTTGGACTCCTTGGTCCAAATGGTGCAGGGAAAACGACCTTGATTAGAATGATAACAAAGATTATTACTCCCGACAGTGGGAGTATCCATATCAACAAACAACTTTTAAACGAAGACGATAAAAACCTCATTGGTTATCTACCTGAAGAAAGAGGGTTGTACCGAAAACAAAGCGTTCAAGACCAAATTCGGTATTTTGCTGAACTAAAAGGAATGTCCAAAAAAGGAGCTTTCAAATCAATGGATTTTTGGTTAGAAAGAATGGGAGCTGAATCGTGGAAACAGAAAAAAATAAACGAACTGTCTAAAGGAATGCAACAGAAAATTCAATTTATAACAACTATTGTCCATAACCCAATCTTGTTAGTATTAGATGAACCATTTTCAGGTTTAGACCCTTTGAATGTTGAATTATTTATAACTATTATTTTGGAACTTAAAGATGCGGGTAAAACTATAATTTTGTCTACCCACCAAATGGAGCAGGTTGAAAAACTATGTGAATCGTTTTGTTTAATCAACAAGGGATCGAGTATTTTACAAGGGAATGTTCAAGAAATTAAAAAACGATATACTTCTAATTTATTCCGACTACAATTTGAAGGAAATGGTGAATTTATAGACCAATTGACTAATATAGAAGTAATACAAAAGCAAGAATCTTCTGTAACCGTTCGGTTAGAATCAGCAGTAATTCAAAAAGAGTTTTTAGTGAAAGCAATCGATGCAGTTGAAGTTAAACGATTTGAATTAATTGAACCTACTTTGCACGATATATTTATAAAAGTAGTGAACGAAAATGAAAACAGTTCGCAAGGAGAATTGCAATGAAATCTAAAATATTTATAATTATCCGACACGAATTCCTTGCAAAAGTAAAATCGAAAGGTTTTATCCTTTCTACTTTTTT
>JBDNFX010000275.1:0-2971 GCA_041689575.1 Kapaibacterium sp. (SeqCode) | reverse complement strand
TGAAATTGCAGGATTGTTGTACATTAAACCATTGTAGAAATCAGCAAAATCATTGTTGAATCCTAATCCACCTTTTAAACCAACTGTTGCTCCAACATAGTTACCATTAACTACAGAAGAAGAATCATTTCCACCAACTTGGCCATACCAAAACTCAATTTCACCTTGAAAATTATCAAGAGCATCTCTACGGCGTTCAATCAAACGAATTTGAAAGTTAGCAACAGATTGAGTGTTATTAGTATCTTGTACGTTTAAATTTTTCCATTGAATGATAAGCATTCTTCGAGGGTCTTGAATTGGATTACAGTTAAAATCTGTTTCAGTTACAACAGAATACGAAATACTTGATTTAGTATATCTATTTGTTGGAGAAACTCTATCTCCAAGAATTCTATAATAGTGATTACCCCAGAAAGGTGCGGCAACAAAGTTTGGATATGTTGCAGAATTAATAAATAGTCCTCTAGGGTCACGTTGTCTTTCGGCAACTGCACCAGGTTGAACGTTGTCAAAAGAGACAAACCCATTCACGCTGATCCAAATTCTATTAACACGTAAACCACCGAAGTCAAATTTAAAGCCACTATCAATCGTACTCAACTCTAATGGGAAATAACCATCGTTTCTATCTGCTACAATTGTATTACCGGCTAAGATTCTGTAGAAGCTAGATGCAGGAATTACCGTTGAAGGTCCACATATTTCTGTGTAGATCTTGTTAGTAATAACTACTGGTGGTTCAAAATCCGCAAAGATTTGAGCTTCGGTGTTATATGTAGTTGCAAACATTGCTATGAATGTTGCAAGTACAAAAAACTTTAAGCTGTTCATATATATCTCCGAATTTTTATAAAAATGCATAAAAAGTTATTTAAATATAGGGGTGGAAATTCCACCCCCATTGATGTAACTCTCTTATCGAACAAACATAATTTGTTCAACAGTGCTTACAGCTCCTACAGTCAACTTAATTGTATACATTCCATTTGCAACTGAGAATCCATTTGCAGTAGTTCCATTCCATTTAACTGAGAACGAACCTGCAGAGTGATAACCATTTGCTAATGTAGCAACTGTATTTCCTAAATTATCAAATACTTGAACTGTTGCATTATCACCAGCTGGAACGCTGTAATTAACAGTAGTTGTAGCATTAAATGGATTTGGATATGCTTCTACAGAAAGTAACGTTTCATTACCTCTTGGAGTTTCTACTGAAGTAACTCTAGAGAATGGTTCGTAACTAATTACGAATCCTTCAATTTCATCACGAGTAACCAAGATTGTAATTTCATCACCTAACTCAGTAACTTGGATTGATGCTGTTCTATTGTTAGAATCTCTTGCATCAGCCATGTGTACAAAGAATATATTTCCTTGAGAATTTCTATCTTGGATAAATAATCTTCTTAAAATAGGAGTTGGTTTGTTTTTCAATTCCAGGTTAGCTTTAATTGCTGCTGCTTTTGACCAAGTAATTCTAATTGGGAAGTAATCGGCATTTAAACCAGTTACACCACCAACTTGGAATCTAGCTTTGAACAAATGTTCTTTCGCTTGTTGATCAGATTGAGGAACAGGATATACGTTACGAACAATTCCATTTACATTTGGCAATGTCCAACGAGCATCGAATACATCATTGTTAGGAATTGGAGGCAATTCATATTCACAATGATTTTTGTCTAATCTACCAAAGTCATCACCTAAACCAAGATTGAATAAATCTCCAGTTGTAGTTGCGGCTGTGTTTGTCGATGCTCCAAAACGTAATGTTTGAGATGCACCTTTATTATTAGTAATTGTAATTGGGAAACCATACGTTAATGATTCCGCAACTGTCAATTTGTATTCTAATGTATCGAATAGTCCACCTGCATCAGTAGCTATAATAACTACATTATGTGCACCTGGAGCTAAAGTAAATCCAGTACCTGCAACAATACTTACTGTTTGTTGACCTAAGAAGTTAGCAGATTGACCAGTAACTTGAGTAGGTTGAACTGTTAAACCAGCTGGTTCAACAACAGTAAAGCTAATTGTTTCTGTTTCGAATTTAATTCTATTTAGATCTTTATCAAAGATTGTAATATCTTCTCTGTAAGAAGCTAATGAATCTGTGTCGATACAACGAACAACTGGAGCATTACCCCATTCAGGAGCATGGTTTGTTGAACGAATTGATAATGGAATTTTAACAACGTGAGTTAAACCACCTTGATCTTTAGCCATTACAGTAATTGTATCTATATTTCCACCAGTTCTTGGAGCATCGTTTGTATCTAAGAGATCATACGATGGAGTACCAAATAAGATACCACTTCTAACATTGATTTTCAACCAATTTGGAGTGTTAGCTGTACTTGTTAGATCATCCCAATTTCCAGCTTCCCAGAAATGAGCATCTTTACGTACACCTAATTCTGGCTCATAAAACAGTCTAAAACTATCTAAAGAGCCCCAATTTCCAGAATTATGATCGAATGCTTGAATTCTAATGTTAGAATCTAATGTAGGATTGTAATCAAAATCTTCAACTGCTTCAGGAATTGAAGTAGTAGAGATACGAGGAGCAATATTTACTATAATTCTTCTAGTTAGGAAGTTAATTCCTCCATGACCATCATTTACAGCAACGGTTACTAAAGTATCAAGATTTAGATTTCTATTAAATGTTTGAGAATTTCTAGGGCGTAACAATGTAAATGTTTCATTTGCAGGAACACGTACATTAATTCTACCTCTCAACACAAATTGTGTAAAAGTAGTATCGAAATCAACTGGCGCCTGATCTTGTTCAGGATTAATGAATTCTTTTCCATAAATATCTGCCATCCAATTAGGACGAACTTGACTTACGTTGTTATCAACACTAATTGTATCACCAGAACTAATTGCACCAGATGCAAATGAGTAAGATGTTCTACCATACGGGAAATTCCAATTTAACTGAGTTCCTTGTAATGTA
>JBDNFX010000274.1:0-2761 GCA_041689575.1 Kapaibacterium sp. (SeqCode) | reverse complement strand
ATCGTTTAAACTCTGAATCTGCAAATGCTTTGTTAAAAACCTTAGAAGAGCCTAATCTTTCTACAGTCTTTATTTTGACAACATCACAACCGGACTTTTTACCCAAGACAATCTTGTCTCGAACTCAAATTTTACAATTCGAGCCTATAAAACCGACAACTATTCAATCGTATCTTCAGAATCAATATTCAATCTCTGAGGAGAACGCATTGTTGTTTTCTAAAATTTCAGATGGTTCAGTTACCAAGGCTGTCGCACTCTTTTCTGAAGATATTCAGTTCCTTCGATCGGCAGTTGTTGAGATTTTGCGAACTACCCTTCGTGGAGGAGCATATAGAAACAAACTACGTGAATTACTTTCTGAATATATAGAATCCAAAAACAAAAAACAATTGTTGACGTTGTTACAATTATTGCTCTTATGGCTTCGTGATGCGTATTCTTATGGCGTAACTACTTCTAATACGTCTATTGTTAATATTGACCAAATAGACTCTATTCAAAAATTTGGAATGTATTATAAAAATGCAAATTATTCAAAGGCTTTTAGTGCAATTGAAAAAGCAAAACGTCAAATTGAAGGAAATGGAAACATTCAATTGGTTCTAATTTCATTATTTTTACAAATACGATCTTTTTTTCGAAGCTAATTAGTTTTCTTTTCTTACTTTTGGTACTTAAAAACACATATATATTATGACTGAAACCTTTGTTCCTATAACACGAGTACATTCAAATTACGATTTAGCAGCCCGCTCTGCAACACATACAATGATAGCTGCATCCCTAAGAGACAGAAAACCACATTGTAAAGCAAATTGCAATTCAAAAGAAGGTGGTTGTACTTCTTGCAAAACTCCAAATGGAGAAGATATACAACCCGTAAAATCCAAAGATGTTCAAATAGTTGAAATTGTCTTTAAGGGTCTACGTAAAGTCCTTTCTACGGTAAAACACCCCGTTGCCTTAAATGATTATGTAATCGTACTTTCGGAATCTGGTTTAGAATACGGTAGAATCAATTCAATTGGGATAATTGCTGAATCGAAAATTGAAGAGGGAATGAATATTGAAGAAATTCCTAATATCATAATTCGAATTGCAAATCCAGAAGATATTCTAAAAATTGAAGAGTTACGAATGAGTGAAAGAGAAATATTAGCTCAAGCAAAAGCTTTTTCTCGCGAATGTAATTTAGAAATTAAAGTTAGTGATACTGAATGGCAATTCGATCGAAAACGACTTACTGTCTATTTTACTTCTCCACAGAGAGTAGATTTTCGCGAGTTAGTAAAAATGTTAGCCAACAATTACAAAACAAGAATAGAGTTACGTCAAATTTCTTCTCGTGAAGAAGCTACACGTGTTGGGGATATTGGTCCTTGTGGACAAGCTTTGTGTTGCACAACTTTTTTAACAGAATATCCTCAAGTAACATTAGATTTTGCAAAGACTCAACAATTGCCTACAAATAACCTAACTCGGCTTTCGGGTATGTGTGGGCGTTTAAAATGTTGTTTACTGTATGAAATGCAGAATTATGTTGATGCTTTGAAAAACTACCCACCATTGGATTCCACTATACAAACTGAACATGGTGCTGCAAAAATTATTAAAGTCGATGTATTCCGCGATACAATGTTAGTTTATGTTTTTTCTTCGGATTCTTTTGTGAATTTAACTTTAGAAGATGTTCAAAAACTTATGAATCAGGGAAAAGTTTCAATTCCTGAAATTTCTGAAGCCAAACCGTAACAACATTTGATTATACAATCCAATCTCCTTTAAACATTTCATTTGGAAGGGGCAGAAAATGATTCTGCTCCTTTGTTGTTATAGCCAATGAAACTACTGAATAACCATGTTCTTGTAAATTTTCAATGAGTGCTTCTTGATTATTTTCAATAGTTTGTTTAACATCATTTGAATGAACATGCAATTGCATTGTAATACGTTTTTGGAAATACGAACCTCGTATTAACACTTCTGATAATTGAACGGTCGGAACTGAAAATCCAAATTGTAACATTTCTTTTTCTTCACCAGTGGAATGTCGTTCTATTCGTAGTTTTCTTAATGTGATTGTTTTCTTTTGTTGTTGCTCTAAAATAATTGGTAACAACATGTATATAGGAAAATGTTCTTGTAATGCAACAGAATTAAAAACCTCATAAGTACCTAAAGCACTTAAAACAATACTAATATTTTTTATAGATTGAGATTGATCGTATGTTCTATTTCTTTCAGGAATGAATAACAATTTTATTAAAACATCAGATGCAGAAGTTAGAACTTCTTTAAAAGATTGTTGAAAATTTTCCTTCATAGGCAAAGCACGTGGAGCCTGTTTTGTAGGAATCTGCTGTTCGTTATAATTTTGAAAAAGTGTACTTACATCTTTTCGTAAAGAATTGAATACAGTATTAGGATACTCTTTCCCTAAGAGATTTTCAATTTGTTTCTGAAGTAATATCAACGAAGTATTTTCTGTTTGAGCAAACTGTTTAAAAACTTGGTCTATCGACATTTTAAATTGATTGAACGTTTCCATTGAAGCATCTTTTGGTTCAATTTGTTTCTTTAGATAACTTATAAGAATATTCTTAGAACCTTCATCGATATCATTGGATTCAACAAAAGAACGGAGCAACGAATGTACTAACTCCATTTTAGTATTAGATGGAAGATTCGTGTTTTTTAGTACGTTTTTAATCTGATTAATAGTAAAAACTGTTTGGTCCCTATTCTTTAGAACATCATT
>JBDNFX010000273.1:0-2070 GCA_041689575.1 Kapaibacterium sp. (SeqCode) | reverse complement strand
TATGCTTTCTTTTTCCCCAAAGAACGTATAAAACGTATGAAAAAAACTACTGTAAAAACTCTACGATGGTCTATCAATTATTCAAATCTCCATAAAGATGTTTCTAAAAATAGTTATATCGTTAGTTACGATTACAAAAATGGGTTTGGAATTTCAATGCAGTTTTCTGAAGTCAACGGAATATATAAATTAGTCTACTTTATCTGTTCAACACCGTAATTATTGAATAACTGTAAACACATTTGACGAAGTAACACCATCAATTGTTACTACCGCAGTGTACATACCATTTGGTAAAAGGTCACTTGTAATACTAAATGAACCAACTTTTTGAAAATACCATTCAAAATTAGTTTGTATTACTTCTTGTCCCGTCAAAGAATATATCTTTATACTAATATTAGGGTTTCTTGGTTTGTATTCTCTTGAAATAGTAAAGGTGATGGACTTATTTGATTCTGCAATAGTTAGCCATTGATTTATAGATTCTCTACTGTAAGGTTCGTTTATAAAGTAACTAACAATATTTGCCGAAAACAAATTAAACCCTTTGCTTGTGGAGTTTCCTTTTTTCATAACTTCAAAACCAATATACCCCTTTTTGCCTAAAAATTTATTCAATGAAGCTTTTTGAACAATTCTTTCTTGAAATATACCATATAATCCTGCTTCACCATAGAGTAACTGAGAACCACTTTTTTTTGATTCCACTTTCATTCGATTTGAAAAAAGTAAAGACTTTGTGTTTGATTCACTTTCTCTAAAATACACAACAATCACATCATCTAATCCTATCAATTCCCAACGAGAATCAAATTCTATAAAAGCATCTGAATAATCTTCTAAGTTTATTGGAATAGAAGTTTCTAAAAAAGCACGTGAAGAAGGGTTGCTGAAATTATTTGGATTATCTGCTAATGAATATTGACCTGTTTTAAGATCGAATTCCGTTTCCCAGCCTTCCAAAAGGTAGCTACCTTGAGCATCTTCACCGTTATACAAAGGAAGAACATTTGGGTAACTTCTGTTGTAATAGAGTGTATCATAGAACGAAAAATCTTCATATTGTTGTTCTATTGAAATTCCAATAATATCTTCAAATAAAGGAGGTCTAGAAGTATTTGAAATTAAAAATTGTATAGTTTTAACTTCTGTAGGCTCAATAGGAAGTAAAGAATCTAAAATTGGAAATATGTTTAATGATTCTTTGTTGCCAAATAGGTAGTAACGAATTTTACATCTTTTTGTAGTGGAAATTGATGGATTAGAAAATTGAAGTAAAAATCGATCAGTCAAATTTATTTTATCTATTTGAGAATACGAATAGAGAGTAGGAATTGAATTTGTAGATCGAATTGCTGAATATATTGAAGGAATACTCATTTGAACAAGGTGTGGAATTCTCGACCGAAGTGGCCAAAATCCATCTTCAGAATTACCTACTTCAGGAGTAATGGAAAGGACTTTTTTCTGAGTTCCAGCATAAAAGTAATCGTCAGAACCACCCCTTGTAAAATACCGTACCATGTGTACATCTCTACCAAATGGATATTTGTTTACATTCGATTGATCGGCACAAAAGTAATGATACTCAGTTGAATCGAAAGGTTTTGAATTCAACGCCCCAATCGGGGTTACTATTAAATCAGAAAATGAATGAAAATTTATTGCAGTTTTAATATCATACGAAACTAAAAGTAACTTCATAGCTTTGTTTTCAGACTCCGAAAATGCACTATCTCCTCGAAATGTATCCGAGAATCCATTGATGGACGAACCTAAATTCGGGCTGTCCCAAAATTCAATTGGTCCATAATTACGATTATTGTCAACTCCAATTCCAACATTTGAAGTAGTGTTGATTTTTCTGTTTTTTCTCCACATTCCTCCACCATTGGGATAGGTCTTATAGTTGTATTCATAACCATCTGGGTTTAAGCAAGGCACAATAGTTATAGGAGAGTTATTCAATACATACAAAGCAAATGGATCATTATTTGCTATTTTTTCAAAAAAATCTTGAACAAAATAACAAGTAATTGTTGGAGTAATTGCTTCTCGTGCATGATG
>JBDNFX010000272.1:0-3124 GCA_041689575.1 Kapaibacterium sp. (SeqCode) | reverse complement strand
TACATTACCAGGAACTTCTTTTGTTCTTATGGGAAAAAAAGGTTGGAAACCAGGACAAGGAATTGAAAAAATTGGAATTGGTGAAGATACAATATCAATATCTACAAATCTGAGAATACAAGGAAAATCAGGAATTATTACTCTTCCGTCTTTTGGACCAGTATCACAATGGATTGAAGCAAATTCAGTTATAAAAAATAGAAATTCCTATATTCTTAACGAAAAGTTTTATAGTAAAAGTTTTGGCAATACTACAGAATTTTCTACAATTCGCAACGGAGATACCGTACAATTAGATGTATCACAGCCATCCCTACTTTCAAATCCATTTATAACTTCTTCAATTGAAGTGGAATCAAATCAAAATTTACTTAATGACTCAATAGTCGTTTCAAGTTATTTTCATTCATTTTTACCATTTACTGAAACTTCAGTTACTACTTCATTTGGAAATTCTGGACCTATAATGCGTGGTGATTCTTTAACGTTAAATCATACTATTGAAAACCATATGTTTCGTGATTCCAATTCTGTCTATGAAATTACTTTTTCAGTAAGAACTGAAGATAACGTAGAAGTATTTAAAACATCAAATTTAATAGAATCATTACTCCCAAATCAATCACTCACTGTAGAAATGACCGTTTCTACTTTAAACTTTTCTGGGAATTTAAAGGGCGTAACTACACTGTTTCCCTTAAACAAAAAAGAATTTTTTGAGTTTAATAACACATTTGTTAATAGCATTGGGACATTCGAAGACAAAGTAAAACCGACCATAAAAATATATATGGACGATAAGGACGTAAAGAGTGGTTCTGTTGTTGGTAATAGACCAATGGTTAGAGTTGAAATTTCAGATAATTCATCACTACCATTAACATCATCACAACAACGAATTAGAATAAATTCAAAAATAATAACTCAGAATAATGTAGAACAATATTCACTTCGTTCAATTCAGAATCTTGGAAACAATACCTTGATTTTTGAATTCCTTTCAGATATTCTTCAATTTGGAGAAGTAATTTTACAAGTTTTTGCCGAAGACGGTAGCACGAATAAAGATACTTCATACTTTTCAGTTTTTAGAGAAAAAAATTCTTCTATTAGTAATATATTGGTATTCCCACAACCAATTACTAACAATGCAACTCTTCAATTCTTCTATAGTGGTTCAGAATTGTTTGCTCAATGCTCAATAGAAATTTATAATTCTTTAGGTCAGAAAATTGCCGTTCAAAATGAAAAAATCCAATTAGGGGAAAACAGAATTCAACTCAATTTACGAGATACCGAATTGAATTCCTTACCAATAGGGACATATTTTTTTACGCTTTCTTTAGTTGATATTTTTGTACTCAATAAACCTTTTGGTACTTTTGTAATTATTCGCTAATAAAACAACCGTATATGAAACTCTTACTTTCTTGTTTAATTCTTTTACTTTCGTTTTCGACGGCAAAATCTCAATGGGCAATGATGAAGTCCGATGCAGATTCACTCATTAGATTAGGTACTCAAAATATCTATAACGTACAGTTTACACAAGCTTCCAACAACTTTAAAAAAGTAATAGAAATGTACCCTGAACACCCAGCAGGTTATTTCTTAGATGCCATGATTGATTGGTGGAAAATGACGTTGGAAACCAATAATAAAAATGTATATGATAATTCATTTTTGAAAAAAGTTGAGAAAGTTATTGAAGTATGTGATAAGATACTCGATAAAAATGAGTTTGATATAACTGGATTGTTCTTTAAGGGTGGAGCTTTGGGTTATAGAGGGCGCTATTATGCTTCTCGAGAAAAATGGATACCTGCTGCAAACGACGGAAGAGCTGCATTAGACATCCTTATTAAAACACAAAAACTTGCACCTAATAATCATGATATTTTATTAGGAACCGGTATTTACAACTATTTTGCAGCTGCATTACCAGAAAAAGAACCTGTTTTGAAAACTGTTTTATACTTTTTACCCAGTGGAGACAAAGTTATCGGTATAAAGCAATTGATTTCGGCATCTCAGAATTCAAGATACGCCCAAACTGAAGCAAAAGTAGTGTTGTTGCAAGTATATTACCAATTTGAAAAAAATCCTCAAGAAGCTCTAAAAGTAGCAACTGAATTAAATACGAAATATCCTAATAATCCTTATTTCCATAGATACTTAGGAAGAATTAATGTTCAAATGGGTTATATGCAACAAGCTGAAGAAATTTGGAAGGATGTCTTAGAAAAATTTAAAGCCAAAAAATATGCTTACGATACTTATACTGCTCGAGAAGCACTTTATTATGTAGGGCTTTCTTTATTGTGGAATGGATCTTATGAAGAGTCGTTACAGTACTATTATAAATGCGATGAAGCATCTAGAAAGTTAGATCAAGATCCTTCTGGGTTTATGGTTAAAACTAATCTAAAAATTGGTAATCTTTGCGATATTTTAGGCAAAAGAGATGAAGCTATAAAACAATACAACAAAGTTTTGTCTTGGTCATCGGTACAAAATTCTCACGAAGATGCACGTAAATATATCTTAACACCGTACAAGAAGTAATTTAAGAATGAAACTATATTTCCATTCTTTAAACGGTGTATTTAAACTTTTATTGATAGCAGGAATTTGTTGTTTTTCGTTTTCAACATCTTTTGCTCAATGGGTTTTTTCTCAACGAGAAACAGATTCAATTATTAAAATTACATTCGAAAATATTTACAGTGTAGAATTTGACAAAGCTTCAAAGAACACACATATACTTATGTCGGCTTTTCCAGAACATCCATCAGGTTATTTTTTAGATGCCTTATTACTTTGGTGGAAAATGGTTTTGGAACCAACAAATCCAGATTTTAAAGATGTTTTTTTAGAACGATTGCAAAAAACAATCGATGTTTCAGAAAAAATTCTTTCTGTAAAACAAAATTCACCAATGGCACTTTTTTTCAAAGGTGGTGCTTATGGTTATAGAGGAAGGTATTATTCAAATAAAGGAGTTTGGAATAAGGCTACTGCAGATGTGAAGATTGCATTTGAAACATTAAATGAAGTGAAAAGACTTGCTCCAAACAACCATGATGTAATGTTAGGAACTGGACTTTATAATTATTTTTTAGAT
>JBDNFX010000271.1:0-5882 GCA_041689575.1 Kapaibacterium sp. (SeqCode) | reverse complement strand
CTTCTTGCGAAAGATCAAATGCTTCATCGTAGTCACCTACAAAACGAAAAATATAGTTTACACACTTATCTTTATATCGTTTCATCAGCTCTACAAAAGCATCGTTTTCATTTTCAACAATGAAAGCCACTAATTCATTATCAGTACAATCTTTGAATTTAGTTTTCTTCATTAGAATGCTCATTTTACTACTTATACTTCATTTTGGGCAAAAAGGTTCCTGTTTTAATAAAGGAAACTTATTTTTCGTTGAATAATTGGGCTATCGCAAGTGAAATTCTTTCAACTGAAATAATTTCGAGAGATGCTTGAGGCTCTAACTTAGCTGCGTTAGATTTTGGGATGATTGCTGTTTTGAAACCAAGTTTCTTTACTTCACTTAACCTTTTTTCTATATCAGATACCGCACGAACTTCCCCAGTCAAACCAATTTCTCCAATAATCACGGTTTTATCTTTAATGACAGTGTCTTTGTAAGAACTCACAATGGCACAGGCAATAGCTAAATCTACTGCAGGGTCTTCAATAAACAAACCTCCAACGATGTTTACAAATACATCCGATTCGCGTAAACCTAGTCCAATCCTTTTTTCTAGAACTGCAACAATCATTTGAAACCGCTTGTAATCATATCCATTTATTGATCGTTGCGGTTGAGGATATGGAGTTTTTGCTACTAACGCTTGAATTTCAATCAACAATGTTCGAGTTCCTTCAATTGTTGAGGTTATACTTGTTCCTGCATAACTTGTTGAATAGTCGGACATAAATAATTCAGATGGGTTGGTTACTTCTTGTAAACCATTTTTCACCATTTGAAAAATACCCAATTCATTTGTTGGTCCAAACCTATTTTTTAATGCACGAACAATTCTATAGGAGAGAGTTTTATCACCTTCGAATTGTAGTACAGTATCTACCATGTGTTCTAAAATTTTCGGACCAGCAATAGTTCCTTCTTTCGTAACATGACCAATGAGAAAAATTGGTTTCCCTAATTGCTTTGCATACTTCATCAAAAGTGAAGCACATTGCCGTATTTGCGTTGTACTGCCCGGTGGTGCATCTAAATGGGGGTCGTACACAGTTTGTATTGAATCAACAATTACTAACCCAAATTCATCAGAAGAAATGATTGGATCTAGAAGCGTCATATCAGTTTCTGCAGCTATTTTAATTTTTCTTTTGGTTTCAAATAGTCGCTCCGACCTCATTTTTACTTGATAAAGCGATTCTTCTCCAGTGATATAAAGTGGAACAATATCTTCTGGAATAGTTGCACACATTTGTAAAAGCAATGTAGATTTTCCAATACCAGGGTCGCCACCAAGCAAAATCAAAGAGCCTTGAGTAATTCCACCGCCTAAAACTCTATCTAATTCATTGTTATTAGTAGTAATTCGCTTTTTTTCTTGTGCAGGAACTTCGTCTAAGTAAAGTACTGTCGTTGTAGTATTCGTTTCGAAAATTCGGTTATTTTTATTCCCCATTCTTTGATGAACTTCTTCAATTGAATCCCAAGCAGAACAGTTTGTACATCTACCTAACCATTTTGGGAAAGGTGCATTACATTCATTGCAAACAAATGTAGTTTTTTGTTTCATATATTATTCAAACTTTCTTGCGACTTTGTCGTTTATTAATTCTTGAGTTTCAAATTTAAGATTAATCTAGCAATGGAAAAATTTACATACAACCAAAATTCGATCGACTCTTCAATTAGTTTTTGCAAAAGTATTACTTACAAATATGCAAAAACATTTTTTTTCGCTTCACATTTTCTCCCTGAAGAAAAAAGAATTGCATGTTATGCGGTATATTCTTTTTGTCGGTATGTTGATGATTTAGTTGATTCATTTGAAAGTACAGAATCAGGTTGTACGTATAATATTGCAAGCACCAAACTTTTAGAAGAATGGGAAAAAGAGTTATCGTTAGTTTACAAAGGCATTCCGAGTAATAACAACATAATGATTGGTTGGATGTGGGTTTTAGAACGGTTTCATATACCCATTTCTTTGCCGAGAGAGTTAATTGAGGGTGTACTTATGGACACCTATGTTACCACATTCGATACATTTGAAAATTTATACAGCTACTGCTATAAGGTAGCTTCTGTGGTTGGATTAATGACTTCAGAAATTTTTCAATATTCAGACCAAGAAGCATTAAAGTATGCAATTGACCTTGGAATTGCGATGCAGCTAACGAACATTCTTCGAGACATTGGAGAAGATGCTGATAATGGAAGAATTTACATTCCGTTAGATGAATTAGCTACTTTTGGAATTAGCAAAGAAGAAATTTTTACAAAACAGTATTCTGAAAATTTTAAAAAATTAATGAAATTTCAAATAGAACGTGCAAGGGTTTATTATACCTCAGCAGATAAAGGGATTCCTTTTTTGGAAAAAGATTCAAGAACAACGGTTCGTCTTATGAGTACAAATTATCGTAGAATATTGGACTGCATCGAAAAAAATTCTTTTGATGTTTTCACAAACAGAGCTTCGTTAAGTTTTTTAGAAAAAGCACTTGCAATTCCTCGAGCTTTACTAGCAAACTAAAAATCATTTCATATTATGATAAACAGTTTGTACATCTTCATCTTCTTCTAATCCATCAATCACTTTTAAAACTTCATCAAGTTGGTCGTCTGAAACCTCAACAAGAGTATTCGGAATACGTTGTAGCTCTGCACTGGTAACATCTATACTACGTTCTTCAAAAAACTTTTGAAGTTCAGCAAATTGATCATACGGAGCAAACACTGTAATTAAATCATCCACCACTTCTATTTCTTCAGCACCGAAATCAATTAAATCTAATTCAATTTCATCTAAAGAAATGTTTTCTACAGGAAACGTAAATACACTTTTTCGATCAAAAACAAAATCTAAGGCTCCATTTGTGCCTAAAGAGCCACCATTACGATTGAAATGCATTCGAACGTTAGCAACAGTTCGAGTAGGGTTATCTGTTGCAGTTTCTACAATTACTGCAACCCCATGAGCGGCATATCCTTCATAAACTATTTCATCAAAAGAAGCTTGATCTTTACCAGCAGCTTTTTTGATAGCCGCATCTATTCTATCCTTAGGCATATTTACACCCTTTGCATTTTGGATAGCAGTTCTCAATCGTGGATTATTAGAAGGGTCAGGACCAGATGTTTTTACGGAAATGGCAATCTCTTTTCCCCAACGTGTGAAGGCTTTTGCCATTTTGTCCCATCTTTTTTCTTTTCTTGCACGTCTAAACTCGAATGCTCTTCCCATAATCTAAATTGTTTATATAATTAGTTTTCAGTAAGTTGCTACAAAAATACGAAATTCTATCTTCTAATATAATCTATTTCTATCTTCTAATATAATCAATAATGTTACATATATTTAGACTACTTTTTGTTCTTGTTATTATTTTTACCTTTAGTTGCGGATCAACAATTACAGAAAAGGGTGCTTGGACTGGTTCTAAAATAGAGTTTACCAGAGGTTCCTGTTATGGTATGTGTCCCGCTTATATGGTTACTGTTTTTGGAACTGGAAAAGTATATTATATTGGATATTCTCATACGAAAAAAGGATTAGATTCGACTGTCATTTCTCTAAAAGAAGTTGATGTACTTTTTACAACCTTAGTCTCAAATGGTTTTTTTGAACTTCAAAATGAATATATTAACTCCTCAATTCCAGATTTACCATCTGTGTCTGTAAAAATATTCCATAATGGAAAAGAAAAGTCTGTTGTACATACAGCAGGAATTACTACCGCTCCACAATGGCTTTCTGATTTTGACTATAAATTAGATTCGACCGTTAATATTGGCCAGTGGAGAATTTACTAAACAAATAAGGCGTACTGTGTATATACTTAGATTTTTAGGCATACTTGCTCTGACTTTTTTTTATGGAGTTAGGGTCTATATTTATATGAAAATTATGGGAAATAAAACTATTTTTCCTATTCAAGCAATGTCTTGGGCAAAAAAGATTTTATGGATTTCAGGTATTACCCTTACAATAAAAAATATTCATAATGTAAACTTGCACAATGATTATGTGGTTACTCCAAATCATTGTTCTTTGATGGATATTCCGGTTTTAATTGCATCAATTCCTTCTATTCGAATAATGTATAAAAAAGATTTAGAGAAAGTACCTATCTTTGGGTGGATAATGAAAAATTCACCTTTTATTCCTATTGTTCGAGAAGAAAGAAAAAAAGCATTTGAGACCATACACCAAACTATTGAAACCATGCGATTGGGGTCCTCTGTAGTGGTTTTTCCAGAAGGAACAAGATCCACGGATGGACTCTTAGGAGAATTTAAAAGAGGTGCCTTCTATTTAGCCACAAAAGCAGAAAAACCTATTTTACCAGTAGGAATTATTGGAACCATAAATGTGTTGCCTATAAATAGTATCAAATTAGTTCCAAATAAGGTTACTTTATCTATTGCAGAACCAATTGCAGTTTCAACTGAACTTAGCAGAGCAGAAGAAAAAGCTCTTATCAATACAGTTCGAAACAATGTTTTAGAATTAATTACACACTAAGTATGCCAATTTTTTACTGGCTTCAAGCAGCAAGGATACCTTCAATTGTCAATATTGTTATTCCAATATTGGTTGGTGTCTCACTTTCAAAACATACTCTTCAATTATCAGAATTTCTTTGGATTCTTGGTGTTTCTTTTTTATATAGTTTATTCATTGTTTTTTTAAACGATGCAGCTGATCTCAAAGCTGACGAAAACAATCTTGACTATACCCTGTACTCAGGTGGGTCTAGAGTAATTCAAGAAAAGAAACTAACAAAAGAAACTATATTTCGTTCGGGTATTACAATGGCAGGTATTCTCGTGGTTTCTATTGGAGTATTTTCAATAATTAGTTCAAACTATCTTTTAGTATTATACCCAATTGCGGCTGTACTTCTATTATATTCTTATAGTTTTCCTCCATTAAAATTAAATTATAAAGGTGGTGGTGAAGTATTACAAGGTTTAGGATGTGGTGTTTTGTTACCAATGTTTGGTTATTCCTTTTTTACACAACAACATTTTTTCTCGCTATCTATACTCCTACCGTATTTCTTTCTTCATGTATCCTCTTCTATCGGGTCATCAATACCTGATAGTAGATCTGACTTGGAATCTGGAAAAAAAACCTTGTCTGCACTATTCGGTAGAGAGATTGGCTCTTTGATTGCCGCAATTATTGTTGTAGCGACAACTATTGCGGTCTACCTTCTTTCCCCTACTCAAACTAGTACTTATTTGTTTTTTGGATTTATGTTCCCATTGATGTTTTCAGTAATTCAATGCATCCTGATCCCTTTAATGAAAAGAAATAAAGTAGCTGTCTCTTTTTCTGGGATGCTACCGGTTCTTTCTGTAGTATCATATTCGTTTGGAATTATATTACCATAATTCATTTTTAGCGGATCCTATTGTATCCCATTGGTGTATACTTTCAAAAGTAGAAGTGGAAATATTCTCAATTGCATCTGATGTTAAAAAAGCTTGATGCGAAGTAATCAATACATTTGGGAATGTTAAAAGTCGAGCTATCATATCATCTTGAACAACAGTGTTTGAAAAATCGTAATGAAACAACCCTTGTTCAAATTCATATACATCAAGTCCTACTGAATGAAATTTTCCATTTTTTAATGCTTTAATGAGTGCTTTTGTGTCTATCAGCCCTCCACGAGAAGTATTTACTAACATAACACCATCTTTCATCATAGCAATCGATTCTTCATTGATTATGTATTTTGTATTTGGATTTAATGGTGCCAAAAGCACTATTATATCGCTATTTTTAAACAATTCTTCTTTGGTAACATACTCAACATTATACTTCGTCGTTAAAGTT
>JBDNFX010000270.1:0-1458 GCA_041689575.1 Kapaibacterium sp. (SeqCode) | reverse complement strand
GTTTATAGGAAAATCGACTCATTGCCAAATACTTAGGAGGAATTACCGTTGAAAAACCACCTGTAACATTTCCGATTGGTATTCCTAGTAAACTTGCATGTGTATATCTATATTCAAAAGTTTCAAATTTTGCACCAACTTGCAATGCATCCATAGGTGGAGCATTGTCCGATAAAAAAGTACGTTGCAAATATCCTGCACCAACTAATCTATTTTCCCTTCCTAAAATACCATAAAACCAATCTTTTTGGAACCGAATATGCGATTCTGTAAAGTCGAAATCACTATTAAATTTTGAAAATTTTATGTTTTGACTTAATTTAGGAATTTCAAAACCAATTAACCGATTACCCTGAAGAACAGTTCCATTAGTAGTTTGCAAAAAGTATCCAAAATTATCTCCAATTGAACCGTGAATTCTACCTCCAATTTGTCCTAATACCCCACTTAAATCTTCTGAAGAATTTGAATTTTTAACAACCATTGGTTCTAAAGATCCTAAAGGATATATAGAAATCATATTTGTTGAATCAGCATAAAAAAATAATAGTTTTTCAGCAATTTCATCAAACATTTCAGTAGAAAGTACTTGGATAGAATCTGAGCGGGAAGGAAATACAGTTGCATTTTTCCGTTCAATAATTCTAAATTCTCGAAGAAATCGAATCAACGTGTTTTGTTCTGATGTTGATAGATCCTGTGAGAAGGATTGTGCATTTTTTAAAGCCTCAATAACTTGTGAACGTTGAAGAGGGAGTTGTGAAAGAGAAATGTTCCCTAAAAACCCTCTTGCTTCTAAACGAGTTAAAAATGTGTATACAGGATGGTAAACAGGAGTATGTTCAACCTGTGCAACTAATGTTGAAGTTGTTAGTAAGAAACAAAAAACAAAAATACATACACTTTGTTTCATTATCGGAACAATGTAAAGACTGTAGATAATAAGAATGCTGCTGACCCAATGATACCACCAATAGCTCCCATTTCTTGAGCTTTATAAATTGAAGGTACAGGGGTTGGTTTCGGCACGTAGATCACATCTCCTGGTTCTAAAAACACATCATCATCACCAACCAGCGAAACATAGTTTTTACCTTTGATAATCCTTGCTCGACTTTGGTCAGCACTTTCAAGATATCCACCAGCACGTTGAATATACCATTTCATATTTTTATTAGGTACAAATTCTATATATCCATATTCGCGTAACTGTCCATAAACAAAAACAGATTTTGGAGTTGTAGGAATAACGATTCTATCGCCGTCTTCCAAAGTAACATTGTCTATTTCAATATTTTTTGTAAATGCATTTACAAAGTTACAACTAACAGTATGGCTCTTTAACAACTGATCTACCAAATAGAATAAAGTATCTTCTGGAGTTATTTGATTAAACTGCATTTCTTCTAATCGCCTTTTCATTATCTCAATGGGATCAATTAGTACTTCATATTTACG
>JBDNFX010000269.1:0-3074 GCA_041689575.1 Kapaibacterium sp. (SeqCode) | reverse complement strand
ATCATTAACATTGTTGGTACAATGCTAGGAGAAGATTCATTTTTCTTGTAACGGAATTTCATATATACAAGTGGTAAAAGCTCACCACAAGTAGTTAAAAGAGGTTCAGCTGAAGAGCCAGCAATCATAACTCTTTTACCACGAATTCTACGGACACCATCAAAAGTAGATGGATTTGCACCATTATCAGGACTGTATGCCTGATAACTACGAGTATACGTAGTGTCGTTCATCACATCTGCACTTAAAGTAAAGTGTTTAGCCATCGATACTGTGTCTTGTGGACGAGAACCAAAACGTTGTACAGAAATAAATTCAAATTCAGAACTATCGAACTGAACTTTAAATTTAAAACTGTAAATTGGTAATACAGCTAAAGCAGGATTAGTTAAGTCAGAAACCCATGAGTTTTCAATAAACACAGGAACCAATACTTCACGGTTAGCTTCACCTGTTCTAGATGGATACAAACGATACAAACCGCTTGGGTAAATACGTTCGCCATCAGCTTTACTGCCCATAATTAAACTGAGCTCAGGTAGTTTTGGTGCAATATCTCCGCAAGGTGTCACAGCAAATACATCCTGTGCTTTAAACCCGAGAATCCCCACCAAAATGAGAAATGAAAGGAGCAGTTTACTCGCAAAATACGAATACTGTTTTTTCATAAATGTCTCCGAATACTGTTATTAATTGTTAAATATATATTTTAAAATTGTTTCTGTTTTGTTTTCATATTGAACCTTTATAATATATGCACCATTGGGCATATTATTAGTAGGTACAGCGTGAACTTTTTTTAAATCATACGATTCATAAATAGAACTACCTATGAGCGAATAGATCTGAATTGATTTAATTGAAGCTTCAGTATTATTTGAAACAACAAGAATACCATTATTTTGATAAATTTCAATAGTTGATTTACTTTGATTTTGAACTGAAGTAATAGGTGGTTTATACCTATGCTGAATCAATATTGAAGATGTATCATTTTTGCTTACACAATCACAAGTTGTTAAACTTTTGCTCCAAGTAAAAACTTTAAAGCTGTCAGTTATAGAACCAGTGGTTGTAACACTACAACTACCATTGGCTAAAATGCCAAATGGAATTGATGTTTTATAGTCAAAGAACCAATTGAAAGAATCAATTTTAGTTAACTCATACTCATTTGAATGTAACGAAATAGATGAAAATGGAAAAAGTGATTCTTTTTCTATTCTAAAATAAGTTCGTATCGAATCTATTTTAGTTTCACTACCACTAACTACCTGAAATGGGATGTTTGTAGTTTGTATAGAATCAACTTGCGTTGTATCTGCAGACCCTACTACAGTTGACAAATTTCTTGATACTTTAAATGTAGATCTTGCTACGATTGATTTGTTTCCAATCATCTCTTTGGTATTTGAAAAGTTAGTAGCAATACCTTTTTTGAACTCTTCGTTAAAATATGCTTTTGCATATATCGAGATGCTATCATCACACTGTACTTTAGATTTAAGTTGTAATCGTACCAGGGGCAAGTTACCAGCTAACAATTTCAAATCAGAATTTCCAGCTTCTATATAAATCGTTCTAGAGCCAGGATCATATCCTGCCGAAGTCAAAGTATTTGAACCACCACCTAAAGTAGCGTTAAAAACAACTTCTCCAGTATACTGAAGTTTTGATGTATCAATAGGAATTGTTATTTCAAAGAACACTAAACTGTCTGCCATAGAAACATTACCAGCCGATATTTCAATTAAAAGTAGTTTTTCAGAATTCACACAATAATCGAATGTATCATTTTTTAAACCACTGACTATGTTAATCTTTAACACACTGTCAATTTCAATTCCGTAGATGGTACCAGTTAAAAAAACTGGTACCATTACGAAAAACATAATCAGTCTAAACATATTACTTGTTTAAGATAACTGAACGACTTGCAGAAGTTCTGTCACCATCAACGCGAATGAAATAAATTCCATTACTTAAAGATGCGCCAGATTGGTTAGTACCATTCCACTCAAGGTTATAAACACCAGGTGTCATCCAACCTTGTTGAAGAGTAGTTAATTTGTTTCCAAGTTGATCAAACACTGAAACTCCATAGTTGCCAGCATTTTCAATAGAAACAGATACAATTGTAGTTTGAGTAAATGGATTAGGTGAATTATTTACACCAAATACATTTTGTAACTGAGATGCTAATTCAATGGAAACTGAAGGGACTTCATCTTCGTTGAAAATAACATTTTTAGCTACAGCCATTGCGTTTTTACTTATAAGGGTAATATAAGCAACTGGCTTGTCAAAATCAAATGAACCGTTACCAACAACAGCTACACGATTGTTGTTAAAAGAAGCAACAACTGTGTTATTTATTGTTTCAATTTTTACAACTTCAGCATTTTCAACATCAAAAGTTGTAGCAAACAAACGTGAATTACCATTTAAGTAAACAGGTACTTTAAATGTATTAGCATTTACAACTTCAGAATTTATTAAATCAATTGTAGTTGCATTTGAAACTGCAGAAGCTTTTCCAGAATTAACTATACTATCTATCAACCAAGGAAGTGTAGGAACTGTTGATTGTAAATATCCAAGAATTAAGGCAGCATCAAAAGCATTTGCTTCATAATAAATTTCTGTAAATGGATTAGTGATACCTACTGGAAGTGGTCCTTCGCCTATACCATTTCTATCAAAATTAACATTTCTAAATGGCATAAAGTTTTTCGTAACAACGTTTCCTGCTTTTGTAAAGTAGTAACGACCGTTATGATTAACATCAGCATAAAATGCTTGTCTTCTGTAAACTGAATCTAAACGAACTCTTGATGTTTCAGATTTTAAGATAGTGTGTATGTCTGCGAGAGTTACATATCTGTTCTGTTGATCTCTGAAACCAAAATGTCTTTGTCCAGGTGCTGTAGAAAGATCTGCATCTCCATTACCCCATTCGTTAGAAGAGAACTGACGAACTCTAGGAACAAAACGGATAATTCTAGCATCACCACCAGAAGGTTTCCAAGGGAAAGTTTTGGTTGTATCAGTTCCTGAAATTGCAGGATTGTTGT
>JBDNFX010000268.1:0-7436 GCA_041689575.1 Kapaibacterium sp. (SeqCode) | reverse complement strand
ACCAGAGATAGGCACTATTCAAAGGCAGTATGGGCAGGAAAACACTTTATGTTAATCGATACAGGTGGGATTGTTCCCAATTCTGAAGAAATGTTCGACATAGTAATTAGAGAACAGGCATATCTTGCTGTAGAAGAAGCAGATTCTATTATTTTTGTTTGCGATGCAAGAGATGGAATTACTGATGTAGATAAAGAAATTGCACAGATTTTACGAAAATGCGAAAAACCTATTACAGTTGTTATAAATAAGTGTGATAATCCAAAATTAGATGAACTTTCGTATGAATTTTACGAATTTGGATTTGAAAATGTATTTGCAATCTCTGCATTGTCTGGTAGAAGTACTGGTGATTTTTTAGACCATGCAACAGAAACTTTTGATGGAACTGAAGTAATTGAAGACGAACGTTTAAAAATTGCTTTAGTTGGTCGACCAAATGTTGGTAAATCAAGCTTAACAAATATTCTATTAGGGAAAAACAGATCAATTGTAACAGATGTACCAGGAACTACGCGCGATTCTATTGATTCAATTGTTAAATATTATGGTGAAGAAATTATTTTGATTGATACAGCAGGGCTACGCCGTAAATCGCACGTAGTAGAAACTGTTGAGTATTATTCAACAATTCGTACTACCAGAGCTATTGAACGAAGTGATGTAGTCGTTGTAGTCTTAGATGCTGAACGTGGATTAGAACATCAGGATAAAAGAATTGTTTCTCAAGTAATTGATGCAAGAAAAGGGATTATAATTGCGGTTAATAAATGGGACTTAATAGAAAAAGACCAAAAAACTGCTGAAACGTTTCGAGAAACTGTTCATGAAGAATTAAAAACCTATGATTATGTTCCTGTTATATTTATATCTGCAGTAACAAAACAAAGAACTTCAAAATTGATAGAAATGTCGAAAGAAATTCAAGCAAGACGTGCGAATAGATTAAAAACCTCATTGGTGAACGATAAACTATTACCACATTTAGATGCCACTCCTCCACCTTCAGTACGTGGAAGAGATTTACGTATAAATTTTGTTACACAAGTAAAAGCAGAACCACCAATTTTTGCATTCTTTTGTAATTATCCTGAAGATATTCCAGATTCATATAAACGATTTATTGAAAGAAGTCTCCGAAAAGAATTTGATTTAGAAGGTGTACCTGTTTCTTTTATATTCAGAAAAAAGAACAAAGAAAGAGATTAGTAAAAGTGAGGAAGATTCCGGAATCAACTTTTGAAAAATGGAAATATGCCTTCAAAATGGATAGTTGGCCTAAAGTTTTTGTACCATATCTATTTTCAATTTCATTAGTTTATCATTCAAGTGGTTCTTTTTCAATATCAAGTGCTATAATTAGTTGCTTGTATATTCTTTTCTTGGTTTGGTATATAGTTTTCTTAAATGATTACTCAGATTCTGCTGTGGACCTAATTAAAAGAGCAATGTTCCCAAATGATTGCTCTCCTAAAACCATTCCTGATGGAATTTTATCGGAGAATCAAGTATTAACTGGTGGTTTGTTTTCTTTAACGGCTCTTTTATTATTAGGATTTGTTTCCTATTACTTTTTCCTTGCCTCGTCAATAACAGGAATTATATATTCAATACTCACTTTCTGGTTATATTCTTTAAAACCATTTCGTTTAAATTATAGAGGCGGTGGAGAATTAGCCGAAGCAATGGGAATTGCAATTCTCATACCTTTTACTATTTTTCAGTTGTTTGGTGAAACCCTAAAACATTCAGATTATATTTGGATTCTTCCCTTTTTCTTACTTTCAATTTCATCTGCTATTGCTAGTGGTTTAGCCGATGAAGCAAGTGACAAAATTGGAGGGAAGAAAACCATAGTTACTATTTTTGGATCTACAAAAGCAAAAATTAGTATTGTTGTATTTTATGGTATTGGCATTGGAATGTATGCGGGTATTACAATGATTGATAACTCAATACCCTTAAAACTTATTTCAGTATGCTTTATAGTTTTTGGAATAATAAGCATAATTAAACTTTTTTCATTAACTATGAACGTTTCAACAAATTCATTTGTTGCAATAACAGCTTTTAAAAAGTATCTTCATTTTTTTAATTGGACATTTTTGATAGTAGTGTCAATACTACTTTTGCTAGTTTAATATTTTAGATATGAGTTATAACGTAATACTTCCTAAGATTAAATTAATTGATTCTCAATTAATAGACCACTGTGGTGGAACAGTTTTGACCTTAAATCCAAAATCTAATTCTGCAAGGTTGTTAGAAGAAATCTTCGACACTATTGACTTAGGAGAGAGTGAATACATAGATATAATCCTTGAGACTTTATCTACAATTCAATTAGAACAATGTTTCAATTTCCCTAATAACATATTTTGGGACAAAGATTACTTTGTTACGTATTTTATAGAAACAATATACACAATTGAGGATAACAAACAAGAAGAATATATCCTTCAATTCAAAGAATTAAATACGAATTTGCTACAATTATTTGGGAAAAATTCTACTATACAGTTTCAATACTTACATGATTTTACTTATGGATTTGATTGGGCAAAATGGGTTTCAAAAGATTCTAAAGTTAGAAAAAAAATTCTTCCATTTTCGCATCAGTTTTTAACCAGAATGTATAAACGTGGAAACGAGCTCCAAAAGTTAATTTCTGATAACGATAAAAAATATCCAAGTATCTCAACAAATGAATTCCGGAATCCATTCCATTTTAACAGAAGTACTAAAAATGAAATTAAACTACTTTCAGAATTAGCTTTAATAGATGGTATTCCTTTAAAAGGTTGGGAGCCAGAACTAACTTTAGAGTGGAATAAAGATTTTAGTGAACTTCGAGAAAGCATTGCTAATACTTTAGGAATAAAAACTAATTAAAAAAAAGTCCTTCGTTAGAAGGACTTTTTACATATTAGTTAAACAGAAGATACTTTTGCCATTTTAAGAATAATTCCCAAGTAGCTCGAATATCTTTTAAACAATAATCAGCTATATCTTCAATTCTTCCTTCTCTATATAATTCTGTAACTAGAGAACCATTGACTTCTTTAGATTTTGGTGATTCAATTCCAAAAGCTTTTGTATAAAAGTCTAAGTTAAACTTACGAGCAGCACCAGAACGATCGTTAGTGTAATAACTTAACTCATCAATCAAATCATAATGATGTGGATAGTTAAACTTAGTACCTTCCATAAAGTTTCTAGTAGGACGAACGCCTAATAGTCCTGAACGTAGCATTAAAAATGGAGAATCAAAGTTTCTTCCATTGAAAGAAATTAAATGAGGATTCGATTTTTTAAAGATATCCCAAAAATTCTCTAACAATGTTTTTTCGTTATAATATTTGGCTTCGGCTCCAGTCAAAGGAAGAATCCCAATTCGTTCTTCTCCATCTTTCATCGACTCGTCCAAAGAATAAGCACCAATTTTAATTTCGTTCCATTCATCATTGAACATAGACATGTATAATAAGCCTATACTAACAACTTTTCCTGTAAATGGTGAAAGTGCAAATTGACTAATTTTTTGCTGACGTTCTTCTTCTGTTGCAGCTCCGCGAAGCAAATACTCTTGTTGAGCTTCATCAAAATCTTCTATTGGTCTTGCAATAGTTTCAATATCAAAAACTAAATAATTTCCACTTGTCATTTTAAAAACCTTTTTCTGACAGAAAACTACTGTCGTTGCGACACAAAATATTCTACTGTTTGTTGGATTCCTTCTTGTAGTGTCGTTGGAGGTGTCCAATTAAAATTTGATTGTAAACACTCATTTGAACATGAACTTCTTAAAACTTCTCCTAATATAGAAGCTCCAAAAATTGGTTCAATATCGGAATGTAAAGCATTATTTATTTCATTATAAACATCTACTACTGAAGTTTCAGTTTCGCAAGAAACATTCAAAATTAAATTTTGTTTTAATCCTAAGACGAAAAGATTTACTTTAGCAATATCAGTTACGTAAACATAATCTCGAGTTTGTTTTCCAGTACCATTTATAGTCGGTACATTAGAATCGAGTAATGAATTTATGAAAATTGAAACTACTCCAGCTTCTCCTTTTGCATTTTGTCTTGGACCATATACGTTAGTATATCGTAAAACTGTGAAATTAAAACCAAACTTTTTTGCAAAATATTGAACATAATATTCTGCGGAAAGTTTCGAAATTCCATAAGGAGCTTGTGGAGATACATCGTCTGTTTCTTTAAAAAGATGACCAGTATATTCACCATACAATGCACCACCAGTTGAAGCAAATATAAACTGAGATACATTCGATTTAGCCACTGCTTCTAAAACATTTATAGTTCCAAGAATATTTACAGTTGCGTCAAAAATTGGTTTTTCAGTGGATACTCTTAAATTTAACTGTGCTGCATGATGATTTACAACGTCAAATTTTTCTTTTTCAAAAATTGAAATTAGTTCTGGTGATATGATATCAATTTCAATAACCGATGCTTTTGGATGTATGTTTTTTTTGTCTCCAGTAGTAAAATTATCTATAACAACAACAGTATGACCTTGTTGTATATAAAAGTCTACAATGTGGGAACCAATAAAACCTGCGCCACCTGTAATGGCAATCTTCATAGTTGTAACAATATTTGTAATGAACAATCGCTATGACGCTTTAGTCGTAATTTAGTTTTAATTGAGTAATTCCTTTTAGTCCAATATCTTGACGAAATACTTTGTTTTCGAATTGAATTTTTTCAACACCTTGATATGCTTTTTCTAAAGATTCTTCTAATGTAGAAGCAAAAGATGTAACTGAAAGCACTCTTCCACCATTTGAAATGAGGTTAGAATCTTTCTTCTTTGTTCCTGCATGGTATACAATAACTCCATCTGGTAAAGAATCATTTAGTCCTGTAATAATTTTTTCCTTTTCAAATGAATCGGGATATCCTTTAGATGCTAACACTACAGTTGAAACATAACCAGAACTAACGTAAATGGAATTTTTGTCAATCCTTCCAATCGATGCAGAATATAATAGTTTTGTAAAATCTCCACGAACCAAACGAAGAACAGATTGAGTTTCTGGGTCCCCAAATCGTACATTAAATTCAATTACTATAGGTTTAGAATCTACAATCATTAACCCAAGCATTAAACATCCAATAAACGTTTGACCTTCTTTATTCATACCTTTCAGGGTAGGTTCAATTATTTTATTAGCAACCATTGTTAGGATTTCATTAGTTGCAAAAGGAGTTGGAGCATATGACCCCATTCCGCCAGTGTTTTTTCCTTTGTCGTTCTCGAGAATTCGCTTGTGATCTTGAGCGGCGGGTAAAAGTATAAAATCATTTCCATCGCAAATTGCAAAAACAGTAATTTCTACTCCATTTAAATATTCTTCAATTACAATTTTTTGACTTGCATCACCGAATTTACCTTAAAACATTTGTGCAATTGTTTCTTGAGCTTCTTTGAAAGTTTCTGCTATAACCACTCCTTTACCAGCGGCTAAGCCATCTGCTTTAATAACAATTGGAGTGTTTAATGAATGAAGAAAATCTAATGCTTCAACAAGTTGTTCTTTTTTGAAAGATGCAAATCGAGCCGTAGGGACTGAATGACGGTTCATAAAATCTTTAGAAAAAGATTTGGAAGTTTCAAGTTGAGCCGCCAATTTATTTGGTCCAAAAACAGAAATGGAATGTGAACGTAAAAAATCTGCTAAACCAAACTCCAAATAATTCTCAGGTCCAACAACAACAAAAGAAATCGAATGTTCAGTACAAAATGAAAGTATGTTTTCGTTCGTAACATCAATTTCAAAACAATCTGCAATTTCTGAAATACCAGGGTTTCCAGGAATACAAAATAGTGAATCTGTTGATTCTGAAGAACGAATTGAATGTGCTAAAGAATGTTCTCTTGCACCTGAACCAAGTAAAAGGATATTCATATTATTGTAACAACTCCTTGATTATATTTGTTGCATTTAAAAAGAGCATTGGTAATTGGGCTAAATTTTTTCCTCCTGCAGTAGCAAGATGTGGTTTTCCACCACCTTTTCCATCTACAAATTGAGCTAAACTATTTACAACCACGGCAGCCTTCACTTTGGAAAGTAAATCCTCGGTAACCACACCAACTAATAATACTTTTGATTTTTCTTGGACAGAAACTAAAACACCTATACCATTGCTTCCTAACTTATTTCGCAACCCATCTCCTAATTGCTGAATTTGTTCCATAGAAAGATCTTCTTGTATTTGCTGAAGTACAAATTTAGTAGTTCCTATCAACTGAGCATTTGATACAAATTCATTAAAACTTCCAGAAAGAAGTTGAACAACATTATGAGAAATTTCTTTTTGATATTGCTTAATTACATCGTTTAATCGAGATATATCAAGTGTATTTTCTGTTAACTTATCAGAGAGCTGTTTAAATAGTTTTTGAGAACCAAGTCCACTTACAGCCTCTATTCTACGTACTCCAGATGCAATTGAAGATTCTGAAAAAATTTTGAATAACCCAATTTCTGAAGAATTTGAAACGTGAGTTCCGCCGCAAAATTCTGCTGAAAAGTTTTCATCAAAAATTACAACTCTTACTTTATCGGTATATTTATCACCAAAAAACATTTTAACACCTTGAATTTTTGAAGCTTCTTCAATAGGCAATTCTACTGTAACTTGTGGAATTGATTCTCGTACTTTAGAATTTACTAATTCTTCAATTTCTTGTAATTCATCGTGAGTAATTTTTTGAAAATGGGAAAAGTCAAAACGTAAATAATCTTGATGAACTAATGAACCTGATTGTTGAACGTGAGTGCCAAGAATTCTACGCAAAGCCTCGTGTAGAATATGTGTTGCAGAATGATTTCTTTGAATATGGTTTCTGCGTAACTCATCTATTGAAAGAATAACTGTTTCACCGGGAAATATTTCGATTTCTTCAGAACAAATATGCAAAATAGACTTTCCATTTTTTTGAGTGGATTCTATTTTGAAAGAATTATTTTTCGTTGATACAATTCCTGTATCTCCTAATTGACCACCCATTTCTACATAAAAAGGTGTTTTGTCAGTAATGATAGTCTTGCCATTCGAATACAATACAGTAGCTTCAATTTCAGATGTTGAATATCCTTCAAAGGCTGTTTGAAAATCGAATTGATCTTTTGTTACTTCGATTGACTTTACTGTCCTAGCAGCCCTTGAACGCTCTTTTTGTTCTTTCATTAGACGTTCAAATCCAACAACATCTACAGAAAGTCCTTTTTCTTTAGAAATTAATTCTGTTAAATCTAAAGGAAATCCAAATGTGTCGTAAAGTAAAAAAGCATTTTCTCCAGAAATAGATTTTGCTCCATTTAAAGTTGCAATGACACTTTCGAATCTTTCTAAACCACGTTCTAAGGTTTGAAGAAAACTTTCTTCTTCTCGTTT
>JBDNFX010000267.1:0-1781 GCA_041689575.1 Kapaibacterium sp. (SeqCode) | reverse complement strand
TTTCATTTTCTAATTGTTTTGCGTATTCTTTAAAAGTTGTATATTGTAACATTGTTAGTCGTTTAACAATTCTTGCTTCAAGTAAGTATTTTTTCTCGTCTAAAAAGTATATACCCGTCCAATTATAAATTTTTTCTCGGATGGTTTCAAATTCTATTTCATTCATTCCACCAATCAATTGGTTTGTTGTTGAACGAGCTCTGAATATACTAACTACTTCTTGTAATAAGTGTGGATCTGACTTTTTATACATTTATATTGGATTATATTCAATTTGATTATCAATTTACAAAAAAGTTCTTATTTTAGTTGCACCTTATTCAATTTACTATGTAATAAAAATGAAACTACCTTCAATTTCTAGGATTACTTCTTCTTTAAAAGAGATCCTACAGCGTTTTCCTTTTCTGATTTTTACGACACTTCTTCTGTTTGTAATTTCAGTGTTATATGTTCATAGAACGGATTTGTTCCAAATTAAAGATTCCGTCCAAAATAATTTTAGTTTTGAAGACACTCTTCTCAAAGTTTCGTTCATTCTAACTTTAGGTTTAGCTCTCCATTTTGCTATACATACTTTTTGTGAAAGAAGAAAAAGCACTATTACTACAAAGTTATTGTTGAATGGGCTAGCAATGATTGGGTTTGTGATATTCTATTTTATGTCAAATGAAATGAATACTGAATTTGGGATTCGCTTAGTCTGTTACGGAGTTGGGGTACACATGTTAGCCTCCGTATTAGCTTTTTGGAATGAAAAAAATCCCTTACTCTTTTGGAAATTCAATAAGGATTTATTCTTACGTTTTTTACTTGCAGCTTTGTTTTCAAATGTATTATTTGCAGGTATAGCAGGAGCAATAGGTTCTTTCGATGCATTGTTTACGGTTGATGTTCCTTCAGAATTATATATTGATTTGTTTTTGTTACTATTGATTGTATTCAATACATTTTTCTTTCTTGGTGGTATTCCAAAGTTAGATGAAAGTTATACTGCAGATGAAATCAATTACCCAAAAAGTTTGAAAATATTTACACAATTTGTATTGTTACCCTTAGTTGTAATTTACTTATTGATTATGTACGCATATACTGTCAAAATTTTATTCCTTTGGGATTGGCCTCGTGGTATGCTTACCTATATGATTTTAGGGTATTCCATCACTGGAATGTTAGCGTTGTTGCTTTTACACCCGATTCAAAATTTGGAAGGTAATCGCTGGATTAAAATTTTTAGCAATTGGTTTTACAGAGCGTTGTTGCCCTTGGTTGCTGTTTTAGGTGTTGCTATTTTTAAACGTGTTAGTGACTACGGAATAACCGAAGAACGCTATTTTGTAATTGTTCTTTCTGTTTGGTTACTCTGTATTTCCTTATACTTCTCTTTTTCAAAAGCCAAGAATATTAAGTTTATTCCTATTTCATTATTTATACTTTCGTTCGTTACTACTGTTGGTCCTTGGGGTGCATTTTCTGTTTCTCAATCGTCGCAATTGGGTAGATTAGAAAATATTCTCGTACAAAACAAATTGTTAACTGATGGGAAATTGGTTAAAGGATCTTACGATATTCCAAATAAAGATTACACTAGTTTAACGTCAATTTTAGACTTTTTTAATAGAGATAATGAAAAAGGAAGTGGAATGTACCAACAATTCCTTTGGGGGCGTGTAACCTTACCAGATAGTCTCCGTACGCTCTACAATTCTAACCCTTATGGATTGCTTGTTGAATTAGGAATAAAACCAATTCCTGATGGTACAGATTATTCTAACAATTCT
>JBDNFX010000266.1:0-3089 GCA_041689575.1 Kapaibacterium sp. (SeqCode) | reverse complement strand
AGTAGCTGTTTTAAGTAGTAATGTTACTGCAATAAATCTTTCTTCAAATAATAACCAAACTTTTGACAACGATTTACTAGCTGCCGGTAAAACTCATTTTGCAAACGTACCAGGAAAATATGTTTCTTCAAACCCAGGCGACTTTGCTGGTTTAAGTAGTCTCAAAACCGTACTTTGGCACTTTGGCGAAAAAGATGTTATGTCAGCCTCAGATGTAAACATTATGGATGCTTATTACGAAAAAGGTGTAAACATAATGTTGGGTGGTGCATTCTATCTTTTCCAACTTGCAGGTATTAATACAAATCCTCCAACTATGGCTAATACATTTTTAGCAAAAATGGGAACAGGATTTATTGGCGTTAGTACTGTAAATCAAGGTCCTAATTCAATACATACTTTTAATGGCGTAAGTGGTGACCCTATTACAAGTGGTATGTCTTATCCTGTTAGCGTTGTACAATACAAAACAGCTTCATTAAGTGCTGCTGGTGCTAATGCTAGTGCAATGTTGCGTTACCAAGGACCAAACGAAGTAGTTGCAGTTCGCAATGAAGTTAATGGACGTGGTAGAACAATTATGTTAGGTTTTAATCCTGAGAATATCACAAACCCACAAATGAAAGCTCAATTTATTGATGCTTCCGTCACTTGGTTAGAAGGCGCTGTTGCAGGACCTGCTCCTAAAATTACTGCTTCAGTACCAAGTATTAATTTTGGCGCTGTTGGTTTGAATACCTCAATGGATAAGAGCTTAACTATCACCAATACTGGTGAAGGCGATCTAATCCTATCTGGAAACTTATTCATAACAGGTGATTCTCCAAACTTTGAAATTAAAACTGGTGATATTTTGAATAACATTACATTAGCCAAAAATCAAACACATACATTTGTGTTGAAATTTACGCCTGATGAAGCAAAACAATATTCTACGAAATTTCAAGTTTTCTCAAATGACCCAACTGCCTCTTCTTTAGACATACCTATTACAGGTGCAGGTGGTAATGGTGCTTCTGTTGCTGCGAACGTAAACGCTGTAGAGTTTAAAGGAGTTCAGGTTCAAACAACAAGCATTCAAACAATTATCCTTACCAACACAGGTTCAGCCGATTTGATGATATCTGCAATTAATCTTACAGGTACTGATATAAGTGCGTATACAATTACTGAAGGTAAGCCCGATGAAAACCCAATAACTGTTGCTGCAAATGCAACAACTACTTTTAAAGTTCAATTTGCACCAACACAAGTTAGACCATATACTGCAAATGTAGTAGTCGTTTCAAATGCTGCAGTAAATCTAACATTAGCTGTAAGTGGTGAAGGTACACCTCCAACATCTGTTCGTGCAACTTCTCCTGATGGAATGTTCGATATGAAGTTAACTGGTAAAAACCCAATTGAAAATACTTCTTCAGTAGAGTTTACTATTGGAGCAAAGTATATCGGTGAAGTTCCACTTACTATAATCGACGCTTCTGGAGCTACTGTACTTCAGCTTGGAGCTGTTCAATTGAATATGGGTACGACTACGTTACCATTCTCAGTTGGTACTTTAGCTTCTGGAGCATACACGCTTGTTGCGTATGTTAATGGAAATTATTATACTATTCCAGTTCGTATAGCACGTTAATTCTTCTACAATCCTTTTTTCTAAAAAAAGGATTCTACAATAAGCAGGCGAACGTAATCGTTCGTCTGCTTTTTTATTTACTTCAACTTTTAATGAGTATGATTACAACGTTTAGAGGTACTGGAACAGCTCTTGTAACTCCTTTTCTGAATGATGGAAGTGTTGACTACGATGCATATTACCGTTTACTAGATTTTCAAATCGAAAATGAGATAGAATATCTTGTCGTTGGTGGTTCCACTGGTGAAAGTGCGACTATGTCCTTAGACGAAAAGGAAACATTATTTAAAAAATCTGTTGAATATGTTGCAGGTCGCAGACCCATAATTGCAGGTACAGGTTCAAACGACACAAGAGCAACAATTGCATTTACGAAAAAAGCAGTTGATGCTGGTGTAGATGGAATACTTTTGGTATCTCCATTTTACAACAAACCAACACAAAATGGATTGATAGAACATTTTTCAGCAATTGCTTCTTCTGCCGATACATCGTTTATTATATACAATGTACCTGGCAGAACGGCTTCGAATATTCTTCCTGAAACTCAACTTGCTATTGCAGAACGAAATAAAAATATCATTGCAACAAAGGAAGCATCAGCAGATTTAGAACAGATGATGGAAATTATTCGCTCAGCACCAAGCCATTTTACATTATTAGCTGGTGATGATTCGTTAGCCTTGCCTATCATTGCAGCTGGTGGGACTGGCACCATTGCGGTAATTTCTAATTATGCACCAAAACAATTTGGCGATCTTGTACGGTTGTCTATAAATGGGGATTTCGAAAAAGCACGGAAAATACTTTATACTTTGTTACCATTAATGAAAGCAAACTTTTTAGAATCGAATCCAATTCCTGTAAAAGGAGCATTATACCTTATGGGAATGATTCAAAAAAATATTCGCTTACCATTAACTCCTGCAACAGATTCTACTTTACAACAAATGAAGAAAGCACTTCAAGATGCGGGTATTCTCTAGTCTATTGTTTCTTTTGTTCCTTTTTGTAGGTATTGGGTGCGTTGGACTAAAGACATCACCTTATACATATATAGGATCCTGGGAAGAAGAAAATTTTGGACTACAGTCACCATTTACGAATGGGAAGGGATTTGCCAAAATGACCTTTTATCCAGATTACAGAGTTGAAGGGTTTATTAACGATACTCTTTTTCGTAAACAGTTTATGGTTTCAGGTTCGTGGAGAGCTTCTATGGTAAATTTACTAATAACAAATAACCAAGTTCAAGTAATTGGAAATATAATGTTTTCAGAAGATTCAAGTTTAGTTTTGGTTCGTTACTATAGCGACAGCGAAATGTTTCGGGGGATAATGAAAATGACAAAAAAATCTATAGTTGATTCTCTTGGGAAGTAAGTAAAGTAGCAAGTTTTTTAGTTGACTCTTTGCGTTCATACTGTTGAATTACTTCACGTTTACCTGCTTT
>JBDNFX010000265.1:0-4897 GCA_041689575.1 Kapaibacterium sp. (SeqCode) | reverse complement strand
CACAGATAGTAAAGTACTAAATAATTTCATAGTGTATCAATTGTATTTTAAGAAACAATCTATACAAAGGTACGAATTTATTTTGGTTGTACTATTTCTAATAGTACTGCAGATGAATTTGCCATTTTAATTTCAGGTTTACGATCTGGTTTTGGAAGCAAGCGTAAAGTAACTTCTTTTCCTTCGATTTGAATTTTTTGTAATTCACTTTCTTCTCCAAGTAGCTCAATAAACTGTTTTTCTTTTTGAATTTTAGTTTCAAAAATCCAATAATCATATTCTTTGTAATTAATTCTATTCATTGTTCCTGTGGTTGTTATTTCACCAACTGTATAAGGAACTACCGATGTGCAAGAGAGGAATAAACAAAGAACTACGATGCCAATCAATTTATATAGTAAACGCATTTTTTATAATGGAAGTACAAAGTCTAAACCTATATTTCGTGGTATAGTGTTGTTTTGACTCGTTGATTTAAAAATATCTCGAAGTTGAAATTCGAGCGTTACCCCTTTTATTATTGAAAACCGAAATGCTGTGTTTAATAACCCTTTGGAAGAATATCTTGTTTCGTCCAGCATAGCATTGTATTCCAACAAGACGGATAATCTCGAACTTAGTGCTTGTTCTAATCCAAAATAATAATTGGGATTTCTATTTACTTGTTCTGGGTCGAAGGAAAAATTTATTCCACCATGGGTAGAAAGTGAACCAACACTCCATTTCCATTCTTTTGACAATGCAATGTACACACCCGGAGAATTTGTTTGAAATTCCTTTTTTGTTTGTTCAAACTTACCCCTTCCAAAGGTTGAAAAACCTAATGTAATTGCAGGTGTATATTTACGTTCATTCAAAAGTCTCCACTTCGTATGAATCAATGGAATTATCGAAGCTGTAACATCTTCTGTACCAATTAGATTGTTCAATACATATCCACCACCAAGTTGAATATCATCAAAAGGAGAATAAGAACCTTCAAACAAAACTGAACCATTTTCTCGAACTAAAGAATATATAGTCAAGCTTTTTTTTGGGGCTATTCCGGCTGTGGGTAAATCGACTATCGATCGAGATTCAAAAAGCGCATTTTCTCCAGATGTTCCTTGCGAGAACGCAAAAAATGGATTAGATAACAAGAGAAAAAGTAAAAGAAAATATAAAGGTTTTGTATGTCTCATAAATTTACGTAATTTAGTATAGTTTCAATTATTAGAGTTACATATTTTGAAGTTTTCATCCTCAGTACTCGCTGCCTCTGAATCTCAAACCTTAGCTATTGCTGCTAAAGCAAAAGTTATGCAGAATCAAGGAATCGATGTTATAAGTTTATCTACAGGCGAACCAGATTTTCCTACGCCTACTGTTGCAAAAAATGCTGGAATAGAAGCTATTGAATCGAATTTTACACATTACACTCACGTAAATGGAATCCTCGATTTACGGAAAGCCGTTGCAGAACGTTTTAAAACTATAAATGGAATAATTGAAGCTTCAGCTGAAAATGTACTTATTTCAACTGGTGCTAAACAATCTATTTTTAATACCTTGTTAGCTCTATGTAATAGTGGAGATACAATTTTGATACCAAGTCCATATTGGGTGTCATATCCGGCTATGGTAACTATGTGTGGTGCAACACCTGTTTTTATGAAAACAACTTTTGAAAATCGTTTTTTACTTACTCCTGAAACCTTACGAAAATCCTTAACACCAACTACCAAGGCTGTATTTATAAACTCGCCTTCTAACCCAACTGGGACTATGTATTCTAAAGAACAGCTACAGTCTTTAGTTGATGTATTGAAGGATTATTCTTGTTATATAATTACTGATGAAATATACGAACGAATAAATTTTGGAACTATTGAACATTGTTCGCTTGGTTCATTTCCTGAAATTGCAAACAGAGTAATTACCATTAATGGAGTTTCTAAAGCGTACGCAATGACTGGATGGCGAATCGGATTCCTCCATACTCAACAACCATTGTTTAAAGAAATTGCTAAGGTTCAAGGTCAAGTAACTTCAAATCCTACTTCCATTTCTCAAAAAGCTGCACTTGCTGCTTTGTTATTTGCCGATGAAGATGTCCGCTTGATGAACAGTTCTTTTAAAAACAGATCAGAATTAATTTGTTCGCTTTTAAAAAGTATTATCGGAATTACATTTGTAAAACCAGACGGTGCGTTTTATGTTTTTGTAAATATATCTGAACGACTAAAGAATACCTCGTTTAATTCTGCTCAGTTTTGTGAATCTTTGTTAGAAATTGAGAATTTAGCAATAACTCCAGGAGAAGCATTTGGTTTGGATGGGTATGTTCGATTTTCTTTTGCGGCTTCTGATGAAATTATTCGAAGTGGAATTGACCGATTTAAAAGCGGTTTAGAAAGAATATCAAGTTGATCCAAAAAGAATATTTCGCCGATATCGAGGCAAAAAGGCTAACTATTGAAGAAAACACTTTGCACCCTCGTTTCCCCTATGCTTGCCTACTAGCTAATATACGGTCATTATATAATGTTGGTTCAATTTTCCGATCTGCTGATTCTTTTCGTGTTGGAAAACTATTTTTAGCGGGTTACACTGAAAAACCACCTCGAAAGGAAATTGAAAAAACTGCTCTTGGAGCTACCGAATTAGTACCATGGACTTATAATATTACTATTGAGGAATCGATTCAACAAGCGAAATCGGAAGGTTATTCCATTGTAGCAGTAGAACATACAACTAAAAGTGTTGATTATATGTCGTTTCAACCTGTTAGGCCTGTTTGTTTTGTACTTGGTAATGAATTGTCAGGTTTACGAAATGAAGATTTATTACTCTGCGATAGTGCAATTGAAATACCAATGTTCGGAGTGAAACATTCCTTAAATGTAGCTGTTTGCACTGGGATTATTATGGCACATTATACAAATTTTTATAAATCAAGTAAATAAACTATCGTTATGTACGTAATTATAACTATATTTGTTCGAAGATGCATTTGAAACTGTCATTTCATTTATTTGAATTGCAATATCTTCTCAAATCCAACAAAAAAACACTTACCTAAGTCTTACGTTTTTTTTCCTTTACAAATCATTTTTCTTTGCTACCACTTCTGCTTCCAACCCAGATAAGCCTTATTCATAGGATAATTATATGACTATCAAACCAACCGTTACGTTGAACAATCATACCGTTGCATCGTACGATGCAGATATTTTAAAATCAAAAAAGATTTCTGATTTAACTGCGATTGCCAAAGAAATTGGTCTTCAAAATTTTCATGAGCTTCGTAAATCTGAGCTAATCATAAAGATTATGGACAAGATTATGGAAGCGCAATCTCACGCACAAGCTCAATATGATAAAACATACGAAGGACTTTCTGTTACTGAAGGGGTTTTAGAAACCTTACCTGAAGGATACGGATTTTTACGTTCTTCTGCATATAACTATTTTTCTTCAAGTGACGATATTTACGTATCTCCTTCTCAAATCAGAAAATTTGGTTTACGAACAGGTGATACCGTACGTGGTTACGTTCGTCCCCCTAAAGAAGGTGAAAAATTCTTTGCACTCTTAAAAGTTGATATGGTCAATTACGTTGACCCCGACAAAATGAAAGAGCGTATGGTTTTTGATGATTTAACGCCTTTATATCCTTTAGACCGTTTAGACCTTGAAACTACTTCTTCAGAATATTCAACTAGAATTGTCAATTTGCTTTCTCCTATTGGAAAAGGACAACGTGGACTTATCGTTTCTTCTCCAAAATCTGGTAAAACGATTATTCTTAAAAAAATAGCAAATGCAATCACGAAAAACCATCCTGAAGTAAAATTGATAGTTTTACTAATAGATGAACGTCCCGAAGAAGTAACCGATATGCAACGTTCTGTGAACGCAGAAGTAATTTCATCTACATTCGATGAACCACCAGAACGTCACGTTCAGGTTTCTGAAATTGTAATTGAAAAAGCAAAACGATTAGTAGAAGCAAAACAAGATGTTGTTATACTATTAGATTCGCTTACACGTTTAGCACGTGCTTATAACACTGTCGTTCCGCATTCTGGAAAGATACTTTCTGGTGGGGTAGATGCAAACGCGCTTCATAAACCAAAACGCTTTTTCGGAGCTGCAAGAAATATAGAAGAAGGTGGGTCACTAACAATCATCGCAACTGCATTAGTTGAAACTGGTTCTCGTATGGACGAAGTTATCTTCGAAGAATTCAAAGGCACTGGAAATATGGAATTAGTTCTAGATAGAAAGTTATCAGAACGTCGTATCTTCCCAGCAATTGATGTCAATCGTTCAAGTACCCGTAAAGAAGAATTACTCTTGTCCCCTGAAGAACTTGGTAGAATTTGGGTTCTTCGGAAAGTACTTTCCGAATTAAGTTCAACAGATGCGATGGAACTTCTCATTTCACGCTTAAAAGGTACTCGAAACAACAAAGAATTTTTATATTCCTTAAACAGCTAAAAACATCAAAATATATTCTACAAAGCCAATCAATCGATTGGCTTTTTTGTAATTTAGTTTAGACCCTCCCTCGCCCCTTGGTGAGAGGGGGCATACTCTAACGCAAAAAAAGAACTCCCTCGCCCCTTGGGTAAAGGGCTGGGGATAAGGGGGCATACTGAAAATAACCGATATCAACTTTTGCGTTTATTACGATACCGTTTTGGTAACAGCACTCCCAGCCCCAGCAGTAATTGCAGGAGTTGGAACGACCATAACGATACAATGCTAATAGACCGTACTCACACTTGGCGGCGATTTTGTAACCACATCGAATGGAAAAAACATCTTCTGTTTTGGTGAAAGCCTCACACTCGATGCATGTGCATCGGCAACAGGCGTGAGAATTCCATTAACGCTAACATTAACGCCAAAT
>JBDNFX010000264.1:0-1302 GCA_041689575.1 Kapaibacterium sp. (SeqCode) | reverse complement strand
CGTAACTGTTGCCCCTGAAGAGTTAGAAATGACCCACGTATTAAAAAGAATTGTTGCTGAAATAAATGATGGACAATCGCGAATATGGAAAATGCCTGTAAAACAATCATATAGTTTACCTTTTTTATGGGATATGATTGGGGATCAATTGATGATTACAGATGTACTACCGGATTCTTTACTTTTAGTTAAAGCTGGTGATACGGTAGCAGGGATTAATGGATTGCCATTAAATGATTATTTAACCTATGAAAAAGAAATAGTTTCTTCACCTACAGACCAATGGAAAGAAATTCGTGCTTTAGCAGAAATTAGAAACGGCGAAAAGGATAGTATTGTACAATTGCAAATTCGACCATATAAAGAAAGAGTTAAACCTTTCACCGTCTCCATTCCTTATGTTATTGATTCAAGACTAATGGTAGAACCTCGTTTAAAGCCAATTCAACGATTAAAAGGTGGATTACTATATATCGATATAACAAGATTAGAAGAATCGGAAATGAATGAGCTTATTCCTACTTTTCAAAGTTATAAGGGAATAATTTTTGACGTAAGAGGCGTTCCAACGGTAACTGCAAAGTTTTTAACATCTTTTTCTACGAAAAGTATTAAATCTCCAATTTGGTTAACGCCAGTTATAACATATCCAGATTTCTTAAGAACAGAATTTGATACGTCATACTTTGAAATTGCTGGTTCAAAGAGGAATAGCAAAACTAAAGCGGTATTTTTAATAGACGCAAGATCAATAGGTTATGCAGAAACAATACTTTCAATGGTGGAAACTTCAAAATTGGGAGAAATTATTGGAAGTTCGAGTGGTGGAACAAACGGGACATCACAAAGTATATCATTGCCGTTATCATATTTTGCATCTTTTACAACCACTAAAGTTTTAAAAAACAACAAATTACCATTTCATGGAGTTGGAATTGCACCTACTATCCCTATAAAAAGAACGATAAAAGGTGTTATTACAGGTAATGATGAATTTTTAGAATCTGCAGTAATGAATCTACTAAAGTAAGTAAATGAAAGTATCTTTTTATACCTTAGGCTGTAAACTTAATTATTCTGAAACTTCTACAATCTCTAATCAGTTTTTAGAGGCAGGACATACTATTGTTCCTTTTGGAGATGATTCTGACTGTCTTATTATAAATACCTGTTCAGTTACAGAGAATGCCGATACTGAAGCTAGGAAAATAATTCGAAGAACACTACGAAAATCACCAAACACTTACGTAGGAATTACAGGGTGTTATGCTCAACTTCAACCAGAAGAAATTGCTTCAATTG
>JBDNFX010000263.1:0-7335 GCA_041689575.1 Kapaibacterium sp. (SeqCode) | reverse complement strand
ACGAGAAAAATAAATGTATTCAAAAATACATTGTTTTGCTTTTGGCGTAGTATCTGCAATTTTATACGAAGAAATAACACCTGTTTCAACAGTATTTTTATCAATGACAATCATCTCATTATGGCGGACATCTCTAATGTATTCTGCACTAAGGATATCGAATGCACAAGTTTCAGAAGCAACAAAGTACGCATAGGAATCGCCGATTTTTTTCCTACCAATACTTAATGGTCTAAAACCGTGTGGGTCCCGAGCAGCAATAAGTTTGTTATTGGTCATAACAACCAAAGAAAAAGCACCTTTGACTGTTTGCAGAGCTTCTTTTATTTGTTCTACTTTAGTTTTTTTATTACTTCTGGCAATAATATGCAAGAACAATTCACTATCGGAAGTAGATTGGAAAATAGAACCTTTTTCACTTAATTTTTTTCGTAAAGAACGGGTATTTGTCAGGTTGCCATTGTGTGCCAAGGCAAGGTTTCCCATGTGGTAATTAATATGAAAAGGTTGTATGTTGGCTATGGAATTTCCCCCAGTTGTAGAATATCTATTATGCCCAATTGCAGCACTACCTTTGAGAGTTTCGGTGAGAATTTTTTCATTAAAGATATCAAGTACTAAACCTTCACCTTTATGAGTAAAAAATCTGTTTCTTTGTTTTTCTTCATCGTAAAACGAAGAAACTATTCCTGCTGCTTCTTGACCTCTATGTTGTAAAGAATGTAGTGCATAGTATGCCGTTACAGAGGCTTGAGGGTGATTATATACACCAATAACGCCACAATTAGTTTGTGGCTTGTCTATCTGTTCTAAATATGGGCTCAAAGTAAACCTTCATTTGCAAAACTAGTAAATTGTTCACCGGCAATAATTAAGTGATCGAGCAATTTTATTCCTAAAAGTGCTGCACCTTGTTCGATTTGTCGAGTCAAGTCCTTGTCGGCTTTTGATGCTTCTGGGTTTCCAGAAGGATGATTATGTAATAAAACAATGGAAGTGGCACTTTCCAGAATTGCCAATCTAAAAACTTCTGTAGGGTCGACATCGCAACTATTTCTTGTACCGATGCTTACCAAATGTTCTCGAGTTACTTGATTTGCAGTGTTGAGTAATAAAACTCGAAACGATTCTTTTCGTTCATCACGTAATCTATGAATATAATAAATTGCAACATCTGAAGGAGAACGGAATGTTTGTTTCGTTCGAAATGGAGGAGTTTTCACTCGACGTGAAAGTTCACAAGCGGCAACTAATATTGTTGCTTTTGCAGTTCCTAAACCAGAAATTTTCTTTAATGCAGCAATATCTTGACGGCATAAATCTGAAAATGAACCAAACTCTAAAAGAATTTCTTTTGCAAGGTCAACAACATTTTTGCCCTTAATTCCAAAGCCAAGTAATAGAGCAAGTAGCTCTGAATCACTTAAAGCTTCGGGACCAACTTCTAAAAGTCTTTCTCGTGGTTTGTCTTCGTCTCGCCAATTTCTTAGAGAAACTGCCATTCTCTTGGTAGTAGTAGTTAGGTAATGGAGTTAATAACGCAAGTTTTAAAAAAATCGTGTTCTATTAATATCTTTAAATAATTCTAGTACGATTCATCGTTATCTTCATACTGGGATTTTTTAGTTCCAATTTCATCTATTTTTTTCAATAACGATGTTGGATCGCTCTTTTCAACTAATGAAAAATACTGAAACCCCATAGAAACATAGGTAATCGAGGACAGTAATAATGTTCCTACTGTATACAGTATGCCAAAAAATATATTAAGTACTGTAAAGAAAATATTTGAAGCACTTGAAGGATCAGAATACATTGTCATACCTGTTATAATAGTCATTATCAATGTTGGTACAGAAAAGATTTGACTAATTACTCCAACAATCATTGCCATAACAAAATATATTCCAAATGTTGCCCACCAATTATCTTTTATTATAACAAATGATTTTTTTATAGCATCAACTAAGCCCAAATTAGGTTCTTGATATCGTAATATAAAAATCATCGAAAGTGGCATTAGCATCCATACACCCGGGATTATACAGAAGAGCATTCCAATAGCAACAAGAAAAAAAGTAACTATTGATGTACTAATGGTAACACCTATTCGTTCTTTTGCAGCCTCCCATACTACATTTGGAGCAATAGGAGCTTTCGATTCTGATCGTTCAATTAAATCAATATATGTATTGACAATCAAAATAGACATTATCGTTGCCAATAGTAGAAAAACATAAAATATTGATCCAAAAATTGCTAAGTTTAGAAAAGCGGATATACTACCGTTTGTTAACATTTCGAAATCAAACAACTTTCCATTTAGCATTCCATACCCAACTCCACCAACAAATGAGAATGGACCTGCATAAAAAAGTAAGGATAAAGAAATACTTTTGAAGTGAAATCGTAAAAATTCAAAGGTGGCGGAAATAATTTCACCAAAATCACGAGATTTTCGAATCTCAACATATTGAGTGTTCATTCTTTTTCTCCGTATCTGTTTCGATTATACATATATTGAAAAGTAATTTCATAGCAAATGTACTACTTTTTTTTTTAAATATTCCTTTATAGATAGTAATGATTTCCGAAATACAAAAAGTTGCAATCATTGGAGCTGGCTCTAAAACAGCCGACACGTTGATTAGAATCTTAAGTAAAGAACTCGATATGAAGTTCTTATTATTTTCAACTCAGTTTAAAGATGAAAAAGCACAGTCTTCTAGGATTGTTCAATATCCAATTTCAGCACTCGACAAAAAGCAACTCAAAACTATTTTGCAACACGAACAACCTGCCTTTATTATTAATTGTGCTGCGATGACAAATGTAGACGGTTGCGAAGACAACAAACAACTCGCGTGGAATTTGAATGTATCAGTGGTTGAGACCTTGGTTCAGATCTGTAAAATTACCGGTTCTCATTTAATTCATTTTTCTACTGATTATGTATTTGATGGTAACCACGGTCCATATTCAGAAATTAACAAACCAAACCCAATTAGTTACTACGGAAAAAGCAAATTGGCTGGTGAAAATGTTTGTTTACCATCAGGAATAGATGTTACTGTTTTGCGAACCAACGTTGTTTACAGCTCTAATCCAAACAAAGGCGATTTTGTTCATTGGGTAATTAAAATGTTAGAAAAAGAAGTTCCAATTACCGTAGTAAGCGATCAATATTCCAACCCAACTATAACCGATGATCTGGCGTTTGCCGTGTTGAAAATTATTCTAAAAGGGTGCAAAGGTTTATATCACATAGCAGGTTCTGAATACTGTAATAGGGTAGAATTTGCAAATAAAATTGCACAAATTTTTATGTTAGATGAATCGAATATTCACTCTATAAAAACTTCCGAACTTCAACAAAAAGCAAAAAGACCTCTCAAAGGTGGCTTAACTACTTTAAAAGCACAAAGCGAACTTGGTATTGAATTTCTTTCTGTTGAATCGGGACTCATAATGATGAGACATCAGTTGTTTTCGTTAGGGTATATAAAACAAAAATAGGTATAGTTACAATACATTGAATCAACTGAATATTATTCACTTTGTATCGTTGATTATATCGGCATAACATAGCATTTCTCACAACTATTAGTATACGAAACTATGAATAGAAGAAAACTACGAGAAATTATCATTCTGGGTGAATCCACTACCACAGAATTCAAACGTAAATTCACGACTGCTGAAAAAATTTCACGTGAGTTAGTTGCTTTTGCAAATACCAAGGGCGGTTACCTTCTTGTTGGTGTAGATGACGATGGTTCAATTGTTGGTATAGATTCTGAAAAAAGTGTCATTGACGAAGTCAGCAGAGCATCTTCTTTTTGGGTGGAACCTCCTTTAGATATTACTATTGACATTATAGAAATTGAGTATAAAGATGTTATAGTTGTCGGAATTGATGAATCGCTAGAAAAACCGCATAGAGTTCTTACTTTTGACGAAAACAATACAGTTATCGAACGAAAGGCTTTCATACGGCAAGGTGAAAATTCTGTAGTTGCCTCTAAGCAAATGGAGCAAGTTTTATCGAGCAGAAATGCTTCTTCAGCTCCAGTTACACTTTCTATTTCTGACAAAGAAAAACGATTATTTGCGTATTTAGATATTCACCAAAAAGCAACGGTAAAAGATTTTGCAAAATTAGTGAATATATCAGAACGTTGGGCAGCTCGTTTGTTAGTTCGCTTAGTGAGGGCAGGGGCGTTGCATATTCACTCCACAAATAACGGCAGCGAATTTTACACTTTAGTGTAGTTAAAGTATTCAATAGAAAAAAGCCCTTCAGTTAATAGGCTTTTTTAAGAATTATCTAATCACAATTTCCTTGACAATTTGGCGGTGGAACTGGCGGGAGTCCAGATACTCCACTACAATTTGGCAAACCTGAAGATGCAGCACAATCAGTAATTGTATATTTAGCTATAACTGGATTAAAGACAGCTTGATACGTACCATTGATCAAGGTACAAGTAATTGTGTATGCTTTTTTACAACATTTAAAAGTTCCACAATTCTCTTTAGTTTTATATATTTCAAACCATTCATTGTTATAAAACAAATGATTAAAATTCTTTTCAGGGTCGCAGCAGCAAATACCAGCATTACCATGTTTCATTCTGAGGATGGATATCTTTACATACGTACATTCAGTTTTGTAATAGAAAGAAACAGTAGTAGTTAAACCAGATGAAGAAGCAGTATTGCAACCAGACAAGGCTAATGCCTAATCATATTCTAAAATAGCTTTGAAAGATTCAACCGATAAACCATCTGATGGATAAATTAAAGTACTCCAATCTATGGAAGCTTCAAAATTAGCTCCAACAAATCTCGCCTTATATTGAACAGAGCCAATCAAGCCTCTGTTTGGTCCTTCTAAATAATGTGTTTGGCTAATCAATTGACTCGGTATTTTGTTAGGAATTCAATTGTTAGAGGATTGTGAAAGTAAATTAGTAGTACCTAAAATTAAATGTACTACAACAAATAAGATTGTTAAAATCATTCTGCTTGTTTTTCTTAATTATTTTTTAACAAAAGAATACTACTCTATTGAATTATCTTTGTACATTACAATAAGATTATAGTAACCGGGAGCAACTTTGAGAGTTGAATAATTTCCTTTTCCAGAATTTGGTAATTCTACTCGTTGTCCAAGTACATTTGTTACATACATAGAAACTATATCTTTTGAAGTATTTACTTGTACGTAATCATTCGAAGGATTAGGGTAGACCAATGAAGATGTTTGAGCATCCGCTTTCACTGATGTAATAGATTCTATAGGCATCTGTCACACAAAATCTGAGAATGTCAAAAACATTGTTCCATTTTCTGTAACATTCATTGATTGGAATAGACTATAATCAGGATTTATGCGGTTGTTGTTATACTCAACTAAAATATTTTCATACCATTCTCTAGGGAAATTAGAGTTTTTACCGCTTTTACGAATAAGTATCGAATTTTTCATAATATCTTGCCAATTCAATTTCGATACTGATTTAGTAACATAACCATATTTAAAGAGACTTAAATTTGGATGGTACGCCATAAAGAGTATATCACCATTGTTTAATTCCAAAAGACCCAACACAGGAAGTTGTCCCCGTTTAAATATGGCATACCAGCTTCTGCTGATAAAGGCAGATAATTAATAAAATCACTAGTTCTTGTTATACCAGAACAACAATAATCAACTAAATTTATCATACCTCCTAAGTGAGCGAACCAAACTGTTCCTTCTTTATCTTATATGATACGTGGAATAGTTTTTTTCCATAACTGATGTTATCCGGTGGATTAGTTAAGTGTTCAACAATAGTTCCATCGGGTAGAATTTGAGTTAAATCTAAAAAGGTATCTTTACACTATAACCAGTATTATGAGCTGATAGAACTGAGCCATCTTGTAATACTATAAAAGGTTGATTATTAGTAATGCCTTGATTCATTTGAAAATATGCGTCATCGTCTTTTTTTAATTAAACTTTTACACTCATTGTTTTCAAAAGAATGAATTTCTGAAAATTGTACTGTGTCTGCTTCAAAGAGTCTCACACTAGATGTTACATAGATTTTATCATTTTTATCTATGGTTAACAGTCTATAACCCCTATTTCCGTTATTTCTATGAGCATTGATACCATTACCATGATATTCATCGTCTATGAAAAATTCTGTCCATTTCACTCCATCAAATTCGAATAATGATTCTCCAGTTACCCAAATGTGACCTTTAGAATCAATAGAAATAGACATATTACCTTTAGAATATAAAGTATCTTGGTTGTCATTTCTTACAATAGTTCTTGGCAAATTCGTCCAAACTCCATTTTGTAAAACACTTACGAATATAGAAGTGCCATACTTGGTACCAACCTTAAGGCCTGTTCCACCTGCTACAGCAACAATATTATTTCGAATTGCAATTGCTCGTATAATACCATTGATTTCAAAATTAAAATCTTCATTTATAACTTGTGATTGTACTTCATACTATGACAAACAGATCATTATAATTATTATCGTAAATTTCACTTTCATACTTCTCTTTAAACAATAGTTGTTTATAAGTTCTAATTTCGAATATAACTAAAAAAATGATAGAAAGTAAGTGATTTTATTTTTGATGAAATATTGTCAAAACACTTTAAAAATTGAATGAGAAAGGTTTTATCTTCAGTGAATATTGTTTCTAAGATTTAAGAATAGAAAATGTGCAGTACCTGCGTTCAACCCCAATTTTACTCAAACCAATATTGAATTCCGAGGCGAAAAATAGGTAACAAAGAAGCTTTTGTTGCTTGTTGATAGGGTTCCATATATAAAATACCACCGACAGAAGCGTGAATAATTTTGTAGGTAACTTCATAGGCCGGACCTAACCAAATTGCTTTAGTAGAAACGGAATCAGTTGTAGACAAAAGAAGTTTGTTGTAACCAAACAAACCTGTAATCTGGTGATCAATATTTGTATTTTGATACAGTGTATAAAACAACCCTCCTTCAAACCCAATTCGTTTACCGCCAAACAAAGATAACCGTACTCCCATTTCACCATCGGTAACACCAGCGTTAACACTGACAGCTTGGAATGGGAAAGCAACTCCATTAATTCCAACGAAGTAGTATTTCATATTTTCTTCGGAAAAAACAGAATCTTTTTGTTTTACGGTTGAAGTGCTACTCAAATCTAAATTAGTTTGAGCTTTTCTCGTTTGGGCATAACAAGAAAGGAAATTGAAATTAGATAAAATCCCAACCATTACGACTATGAATATCCATTTGAACATTTTCATCAATAAAAGAACGAATT
>JBDNFX010000262.1:0-3772 GCA_041689575.1 Kapaibacterium sp. (SeqCode) | reverse complement strand
GGTGATAGGATGACAGTGATTTCAACAAAACGATAATTTTTGTAGATTTGTATTACAATTACAGACAACTATCTTCGTTTAAAAGCAAAAGAGGTAAAAATGATAGATACAATTTCAGGTTTATATTCAGTCCAAACACCAAGTATAATTCCACAGAATCGTGGTGAGTACTTACGTGAACTCGATCAAGTTCGTGAATCGAGAAGATCGCAACGTGGTACTGATGAGAACGCTCCTCGTCAAATTGTTGAAACAATTCAACGAAGAGACTTAGTTACATCGCCTGCACAAACGTTGTTAAGTTCCAATCAACAAACTAATTCTTTTGCTACGTTTCAAAGAAATGCAAAGCTTCAAAATGCTGATAATTCCCGTTATTTAGGGAAATTTGTTGATTTCAAAATTTAATTCTATCCCTAAATTGTTGCTGTGGCATAATGTTAAGAATGACAATATGTACATTGGCATTGGACATCGACAATTACAAATCTCTCCTGTCATTTCTTAAAAAATCATAAACTTTTCATTAGTTTTCATCTGTATGAAAGTCAAGAAAAACATAAGTAACAATATCGCCATTCCTACAAAAGTTATGGGTTTTTTCTTATCGTTTTTTCTTATCAAAGTCTTTTTCCTTTCTGCTTTTTTCTTTTCTTTTTCACAAATTACAACTGCTAAATCCCTAACGAAAACAGTTGAGATTAATGAAAATCATATCGTTAGTATTCATCAATTCAAAAAAATCAACATTGTAATTGATCATTATTCTGAAGTTTCCGAACTTTCTGAAATTAATGATTTTGATGGAATGCGAAGTGATCTTCATTTAGAAAAGATATCAAAGAATAATGCCAAATTACCATCAATCTTCACCACAAACAATCAGCAAATAAAACTTTATATAAAGTTTTGCTGCCTCCGTATCCATCTCGTTTAGTTTTTTTAATCTATCGCTTATGTTCACGTTAATCTAGTCTCCTTTTTTAAAGATAGGCCTAAGTAATTTTTTCAAAAAATTAAAAAACTATGAGAATTCTAATATCGTTCTGCTGTATTGTTATGCTGTTAATAGCAAGCTGCAGTCATGAACAACCACACAAAGAAGAAATAGCTGCTTTTGAAGTGTCACTTCCAATTATAAAAGATACAACAATCAATAAAGAATATGTAGCTCAAATACGTGCTTTCCAACATGTTGAACTACGGGCTTTGGATGAAGGTTACCTTCAAAAGATCTATGTAGATGGAGGTCAATTCGTTAAAAAAGGTCAATTATTATTTCAGTTATTGCCAATTGTTTATCAGTCAGAAAAACAAAAAGCACAGGCAGAATTTAACAAAGCTGAAATTGAATACCTGAACACAAAAATGTTGGCAGATAGCAATATTGTTTCCAGAAATGAACTAGCATTGTCGAAAGCCAATTTAGATAAAGCAAAAGCAGAACTTGCTCTTGCAGCTGCATATCTTCAGTTTACAGAAATAAAAGCACCATTTGACGGCATTGTAGGTCGGTTCAATCAAGTCCGTCAGGGAAGTTTACTTGAAGCAGGTGAATTGCTCACAACCCTTTCCGACAACAGTAAAATGTGGGTATATTTTAATGTACCAGAAGCTGTATATCTAGACTTTGTCAGGAAAAATAATACCGAAAAGCAAAAAAAAGAAGTCCAACTTCAATTGGCTGATGGAGAAATATTCGATCGACCCGGAATAATCGAAACCATTGAGTCTGATTTCAACAATGAAACCGGAAACATAGCATTTAGAGCAACATTTAAAAACTTAAATTCTTTGTTAAGACATGGGCAAACTGGAAAAATAATAATGCCTTTCAGTCTAAATAATGCCTTGCTTTTACCTCAAAAAGCAACCTTTGAAGTACTTGATAAAAAGTTTGTTTATGTGATTAAAAACGGAAAAGTTGATGCAAGGGAAATTTCAGTAAGTAACGAAATGCCTCATTTATATGTAGTATCTCAAGGTCTTTCAGAGAAGGATACTGTATTGATGGATGGTTTGAGAAAGGTGAAAAGGGGTGATAAAATTCATTCTAAGTTTAAACATCAAGATGAAATTATTAAAGAATTAATTCAGATAAAAGCTGAATAACAAGAACCATTAAATTACAAATATGTTTACTCAATTTATTAAACGACCGGTTCTTGCTATTTCCATTTCATTAGCCATTGTGTTTTTAGGCATTTTGGCAATGATAACAAGACCAATCTCACAATTTCCCAATATTGCTCCTCCTCGTGTAAATATTTATATAGCATTTCCTGGAGCGAGTGCCCAAATTTTGGTTGAATCTACCCTAATTCCTTTGGAACGAGCAATCAATGGCGTGCAAGGAATGCAATACATGACCTCTGATGCAACCAGCGCCGGTGAAGCAACCATTCAAATCATTTTTGAACCTGATATTGACCCAAATGCAGCTGTAGTAAATGTTAAAACACGAGTGGATGCTATTATGAATAATCTTCCCCCATTGGTGCAAAGGGAAGGAATTATCATCACACCTATTCAGCCAAGTATGTTGATGTATGTAAACGTATATAGCACCGACAAAAATGCGGACGAGAAGTTCCTCTACAACTATGCCAACGTAAATGTAATCCCAGAACTGCAACGAATTAGTGGAATGGGAAGAGCTCAGATTCTTGGAAGTAGAACATTTGCTATGCGTATTTGGCTTAAACCCGATCGCATGCAGGCATACAAAATCTCCGCTGAAGAAGTCCTAAAAGCAATGGAGCAGCAAAGTCTAATAGGTCGTCCCGGACGTTTGGGACAAGCTACGGGGAAAACTACGCAGTCACTAGAATTCACCTTATCGTATAAAGGAAGGTTTAACAAGCCTGAAGAGTACGCAAATATAATTGTTAAAGCAAATCCTGAAGGCGAGTTTGTAAAACTAAAAGACATTGTAGAAGTAGAATTAGGCAGTGAATTTTATAACATTTACTCAAACAAGGATGGATACCCATCTGCTTCAATTGTATTGAAACAAAATTTTGGCACCAATGCCAGTGCTGTTATTGAAAAGACGAAAGAAAAACTTGAAGAACTAAGAAAGAATTTTCCTCCAGGAATGGAATATGAAATCAATTATGATGTTTCCAAATTCGTAAATGCCTCCATAGACAAAGTTTTACATACATTGGTGGAAGCCTTCATATTAGTGGCTTTAGTGGTGTTTATTTTTCTAGGCGATTGGCGTTCGACACTTATTCCTATCATAGCAGTTCCTGTTTCTTTAGTCGGGGCTTTTTTGTTTATGCAGCTTTTTGGAATCAGTATTAATTTAATTACACTATTTGCTTTGGTCTTAGCAATTGGGATTGTTGTCGATGATGCCATTGTAGTAGTTGAAGCCGTACATGCTAAAATGGAAGAAAAAAATGTAACTCCATTTATAGCGGTTAAAGAAGTACTAGGTGAAATTAGTGGTGCGGTAATAGCCATCACGTTAGTGATGACATCAGTCTTCATACCCATTGCATTTATGCCTGGGCCAGTAGGTGTGTTTTACAAGCAGTTTTCCATTACAATGGTAAGTTCTATAGTTTTATCTGGAATTGTTGCACTTACACTAACTCCAGTGCTTTGTGCTATGTTATTAAAGAACAATCATGGTCACCGGAGAAAAAAAACACCTATAAACCTCTTTATTGATTGGTTTAATAAAAAATTTGAACGACTCACCGGACAATACACTAAAATACTTGAACGGATTGTAAGCAGAAGGCTTGTAACTTTTCTGGTG
>JBDNFX010000261.1:0-4897 GCA_041689575.1 Kapaibacterium sp. (SeqCode) | reverse complement strand
CAATAAGATCTAAGGCTATTTCAGATTTCCCAATTCCACTTCTCCCAATAAACAACATCCCAACACCGTAAACATCAACAAATGAAGCGTAAACTGACACTTGAGTTGCAAACTGATCTTCCAAAAATTCAGAAAGAAAATATACTGCTCTGGTTGTGTCTAAAGGAGTTGAGAATACTGCAATTCCTTTTTCTTGAAATAAATCTAAAAATTCTTGTTCTAATTGATGATTGTTTGTAATTACTACACATGGCATAGGGAATGTACAAATTGTTTCGAAAGCTATCCTCCTTTGTTCCAAATTTAGCGAACGCAAATAAAACATTTCTGTATTACCGAACAATTGAATTTTTTCAAAAGTAAACAGATCTATATACCCAGCTAAAGCCAATTGAGGACGGTAAATACTTTTATCGGTGATTTTATTCTGTAAACCAATTTCTCCAGTTATACAAGTTAACTGTGAGGGAGAATTTAGTATTTTTGAAACAGATATAAACTCTTGATTTATGATTTTAGAATTTTTTGGAATAGGCATTGTATTTTCTATCAAATTAGAAAAGCCCCAAAATCGTAATAATATTGGGGCTTTTTTTGATTATAAAACTACTTTATCACGTAAACTACTTTCAGCTTTTGTTTTTAGTTTCCTAAGTTGTCGAACCATTTTATCTCCGCCTTCACTAAGGCTTTTTTCGAAAACTTCAGAAATTTCTTTTACAATTAAACGATCCCCTTTGACCTTAACAATATACTCAGCAATTTTTTCTTGATGGTTGTCATTTAAGACAATATCGACGCTCATAATACCATCATGAAATTTTGAAAAATTTTGTGCAATTTCCGTTGCAAAATCATGTAATTTTTGTGGCGCCGTAAAATGACGGGCTGTTACAGATACATTCATACCATGTTCCTTTCGAGTAAATAGAAAACGTATAAACAAGTTGCAAGATGTTGAATATTGAAGAAAGTTGTTAATGCAGTTCTTTAAAAATTCAATTCTTGTATAAATTTAAATTATTTTTCTGTATTCTCAAAATTAGCAAGAAAAAAACTTCTTTATTCTCATTAATTACAATAAAGAAGAATCAAAACAAAGCAGTATTTCAATGAACAATGTCTAATAACCTAAAGGGATTTATACGTCTAAAATTCGTTTGCCAAATAAGGAAGCAGCAATATTTACTGCTAATACTGCACTACTGTTTTTGTTATCCAAAATTGGATTTACTTCAGCAATTTCGAATGAAGAGACTTCCATTTGTTCAGCAATAGTTTCCATTATTAAATGGACTTCTCTGTAGGACAAACCACCCAGAACTGGTGTGCCAACTCCAATTGCGATAGATGGATCTACACTATCTAAATCAAAACTAATATGCAAATGATCAATCTTTTTCGCTTTGAAATAAATGATTGTTTCTTCAATGACTTTTGCGATAGATTGCCTATCGATTTCTAACATCGAATAGGCTTTAATTCCTTTTTCTTTTATCAATGTTTTTTCACCTGGGTCAACAGATCTCAAGCCAATAATTACTAATCTATCATTTTGAATCTTTGGTGCAAAATCGAAAATGTTAGTTAATGATTCTTCACCAATACCAATACAAGTAGCTAATGGCATTCCATGAATATTACCAGAAGGTGTTGTATCGGGAGTATTCAAATCTGCGTGAGCATCAATCCACAACACACCTAAGCGTTTGTTGTGTTTTTGGCAGTGTGCAGAAATTCCAGCTATTGAACCGATGCTCATCGAATGATCGCCACCAAGGATTAAAGGGAATTCCCCTTTATCTAATGTTTCTTTTACGACAGTTGCTAATTTAGTACAAGATAAAACTATTTCTGGTAAATATTTCAGTTGAGGATCTTCAATTTCTTGAGTTTCTTGCATTTTCACTTCAATATCACCACCGTCGACTACCTTGTACCCTAATTCTTCTATGTGGATATCAATATCGGCGATTCGTAGTGCTGAAGGACCCATATCAACTCCACGTCGGTTCGCTCCTAAATCCATAGGAAAACCAATTAAGCGAATCGTGTTACTTCTTAACATACGAAGGTCCTACAAATTGATGAAGAATAATGGATACTGTTGATTTTAATGACTTTCTGTGAGAAATGAAATCAACAAAACCGTGTTCAAGTAAAAACTCTGCACTTTGGAATCCAGAAGGTAACTTACGTCGAATTGTCTGTTCAATTACTCGAGGACCAGCAAAGCCGATTAATGCTTTCGGTTCAGCAATGTTTATATCGCCTAACATTGCAAAGGAAGCACTTACTCCACCAGTTGTTGGGTCGGTAAGAATAGAAATAAATGGTAAAGACGCTTCATCTAATTCTGCTAAAATTACGCTAGTTTTTGCCATTTGCATTAACGACAATGCAGCTTCTTGCATTCTTGCACCGCCTGAAGTAGAAATCACAATAAATGGACACTTGTTCTCCAAAGCAAATTTACCCGCACGTACAAATTTTTCTCCAACAGCCGAACCCATTGAACCAGCAACAAATCCAAAATTCATACAACCTAAAGAAGTAAGTAAGCCATCTATAGTTCCATAACCAGTTGAAAGTGCATCATTTAAACCTGTTCGTTTGTATGCTTCTTCAATACGTTGTTCATACGGACGAGTATCGACAAATTCTAAAGGGTCTGCGGAACGGATTCCAATATTAGTTTCTTTAAAGCTGCCTTCGTCAAATAGAATTTCTGAGTACTCTTTAAATCCTATTCTAAAATGATGTGAACATTTAGGACAAGTGTACAAATTTTCTTCAAATTGTTTTTTATAAATCACTTCGGAACAAGAAGGACATTTTGTCCATAAACCGTCTGGGGTTTCTCTTATTTCAAATTCTGAGTCGTCGATAATATTTTTATTCGAACGCAAGAACCAAGACATATATTCTTCCTCATTAATGATTAAAAGTCTGCAATTGGAGGTACTTCCATTTCTTTTTAAAAGAATGATTTACCTCGAACTTCTACAAATATACGTATTTTCAACAATAGAATCTGTTGTTCGAAATTACATAAGCGTTATAGAAACCAAAAGATTTCCGTACTTTAGGTGAAAATTAAAAAACTTTACTAACTAAAAAATATAAAAGTGAAAGTAATTTCTACTATTGAAGGAATGCAAAATCATTCAGATTTACTTAAATCGAAAGGGAAAAGTATATCTTTTGTTCCAACTATGGGAGCATTGCATGAAGGGCATTTAGAACTTGTTCGAAAAGCAAAAGAGATTGCTCACTATTGCATAGTAAGTATATTTGTGAACCCTTTGCAATTTGGACCTCATGAAGATTTCACTAAATACCCAAGACCAATAGAAGAAGATATTGCGAAATGCAAATCTATTGGGGCTGATTGTTTGTTTATACCAGAAACAGAAGATTTATATCCAGATGGATTTTCAACGGCTGTAACTGTTGGTGTTGTAACTGAAAAATTTGAAGGTGTTTCGAGAACCTCACATTTTCAAGGAGTTACCACCGTTGTTACGAAATTGCTTTTAGCCACAAAACCAACCATTGTGCTATTTGGACAAAAAGATTTTCAACAAGTGTTAGTTTTGAGAAAGCTAATTAGAGATTTGAATTTTGGAATTCAAATTGAGATGGTACCTACTAAAAGAGATTCAGATGGATTAGCCTTAAGTTCTAGAAACAAATATCTTACTTCTGAAGATAGAGAATCGGCGTTGTATATTCGAAAAGCACTTTTAGAAGGTAAAAATTATATAGAAAGTGGTGAAAAAAGACGTAAGATAATTAATGCTGCAATGTTGCTAATACTTCGTTCAACTTCAGCAATTCACATTGATTATGTTAGTTCAGCAATTGCAAATACTTTAGAAGAACCAGAAAGTTTTGAATCTGGTGAAGTAATTGTTCTTCTTGTTGCAAGTTTTGTAGGTAAAACTCGGTTGATTGACAATGAAATAGTTCGTATTCCATGAAAAATCACATAAAAAAAGCAAGGTTTCAAATTAGAAACCTTGCTTAGAGTTAAGCTTTGATACAATGCTTATTATTTTTTACGAATAGCATCTGCTTTGTTGAAAGAATCTTCGGCTTTCTTCTTTTCGTTTAAACGAGCATAAACGGTTCCTAAAATTTCATGATATTCTGCTTTTGAACCAAATTCTTTGTTCATTTTTTCCAGTTTCGTCACAATTAGTTTTAACTTTTCTTTCTCATTCATTACGTCGTAAATATTCACTAATTGTTCGTAAACAATAAAATCACTTTCTTTACCTTGTAATTGTGAGTATTGTTCAAAAGCATTCGCTGCTTTCATTAATAATGGTTTGTAGCTATTAATATCGTGTTTGTACTTCTTGTCTTTGTCTGCTTTTATATTTTCAGCGTCTTGTAAGATTTTTGCTTTCGACTTGCAAACTGCAGCTAAATTATAGTAAGCATCAGCAATATCTGGTTTGATTTTAATAACGGCTTCATATTGTTCAATTGCACCATCGTAATTGGCAATTTTTTCATCTCCAAGAAGCATTCCAAGATTCATACGAGCGTTTACATTGTCAGGTTCTTCAGAAATCATTTGTTTCAATTCTGCAACAGCTTGGTCAACTTTTCCTTGTTCTTGATACATTTGAATTCTCATTGCTGATACAAACTGATCGTTAGGTTTCAATATGTCAAGAATATCTAAGTTTTTAGCTACAAGGTCGTATTTTTTCTCAACCATATATATTTCAGCTAACGTATAATAAGGTTCTACAGTTAACTGCGAAAACATCATTTTATCGTCTTCATTCCAAGTTGGTGGTGTCCAAGTTCTCCATCCATCTACTGCGAAATTTTTAGAGTTTTTAGCAGATGAAAACATATAAATATAGGATGTATCAATTTG
>JBDNFX010000260.1:0-5195 GCA_041689575.1 Kapaibacterium sp. (SeqCode) | reverse complement strand
TTTTAAAACGTAATTCCAATAACCAATTCGAATAAAAAACATTTCTTGTAAAATTTCAAGCTCCCACTATAATTGTATACTATTATTATTGTGTTATACGTTACCATAGTAAATTCTTAGTCTCTCAAAAAACTGTAACACCATATTCGGCAAATTAAATTTGAAAACGAAATCACTCGCAATTCTTATACAATTGATTTTAACTTCCACATGTCTTATAGCAGCAACTTTTTCCGATTCAGATTCTGAAAAAACTGCTAATGAAAAATTGGTTCGAGCATTGGTCATAGATGCGAGTATTTTTGAAACGAATATGAAATATTCAGAGGCATTGATATACTATCAAAAAGCTCTTGAGTTACGACCAGAATCTGCTTCTTTACGTTATTTGTATGCAAAAAACCTTGTCTCGTTTGCATTTCAAACACCTTATAAAATTGACTTTCTCATTAGTGCGAAAAAATCGTTAAAATCAGCTTACGAGGTAGATTCATCTAATATTGATTTATTAGAACTATATGGTCGGTTATTGTTAGATTCTAAAATTCCTGCACTATACTCACCCGCTGAAGCATTACAAGTTTACACCAGACTAACGACACTTTCAGATAACATAGCATATCGGCATTCATTAGCTCTTTGTTATGAAAGCGTTAATAATATTGATAAAGCACTTGAATTGTATCGTCAAATTTATTCTACATCGGAAAACTTTGATTATGCAATGATGATAACTCGAATATTGTACAATCAAGATCCAAATAATGGAAGAGAATTTGTGTTTCAATTACTTTCAACTTCTGAAAACGAACTAGATCTCAGAGAACTTGCTGATTTTGTAATTTACAAAAAAGATACTTCTACCTATAGTAGTATTGTTGAAACATTGTACAATATTGACAACAAAAACATAGATTATTTAAACGCCTATTTTCAGGCTTGTTTGGATACAAAGCACTATTCTAGTTTAGTAGCTATTGTAAAGGATTTAGAATCTAAAGATTTACGAGTTGATAAAGAACAGTATTTTTTTATTATCAATGGACATCTTTTTAGAGATTCTTTAAGTTTGAAATCGAATGGAGTTGAAGACATTTTAGAGCTTGAATATTCATTGTTTCCAGACAATATACAAGTAAACTATTATGCAGCAATTCTTGCAAAAAAAGGACTGTATTCTGATTTGGAACAACGCTATTTTAAACGGCTGTATTCCCTTGCAGATACAAACAAAGAACTTGCAAATGAAATAGTTGTATTGTTACTTCAAGAAGGAAAATACGACGAGACAATTGAAAAGTCAGCCTATTTTTCGACCAAATTTCCGAACGAATGGGAGTTTAAGTTTTTACAAGGTTTAACCTATCAAAACAAGTCTGAATTTGGCAAAGCTTTAGAAATCTTCCAAAATGCAATAGAAGATAACGAAAGAAATTTGTATCTTTGGGTAAACATAGGATTGTGTGCAAGTAGAATAGGTGATGTAAATCTATCCGATTCTGCTTATGAAAAAGCAATTTCAATTGATTCGACAATGGTTCTTGCCTTGAATAATTACGCATATTCACTGGTAGAAAGAAAAATCGAATTACAGAAAGCGTTAAAAATGTCGAAAATGGCAATTGAGAAAGAACCAGAAAATGCATCGTATTTAGACACCTACGGCTGGATTCTTTTCACTCTTGGAAATTACGAAGAAGCGATTGTATATTTAGAAAAATCTTGTGCTACAGGAAATGCTTCAGCAGTGGTGTTTGAACACTTAGGCGATGCATATAGAAAAGCAGGGAATATTGAAAAAGCAAAAGAATCGTACAGAAAAGCTTTGGAACTAGATCCAGATTTGGCATCTACAAGAGAACGATTACAAAATTGATTGAAAAAGTAGGAGTATAAAACGTGTTTGCATTAATTGGAATAGCGGTTGTAATGGGTTCACTAATTGCTGGGTATACCATGCACGGTGGACAACTGTTAGTATTGTGGCAGGTTTCTGAATTTATAATTATTGGCGGAGCAGCAATTGGTGCCTTTATAGTTGCAAACCCAATGACAATTATTAAAGCAACTATTAAGAAAGTACTTGGAACATTAAAAGGTTCTCCAGCATCGAAAAAATCCTATATAGAATTACTTCAAATGATGTATGAACTGTTTATGTTTTCAAAACGTGAAGGTGTCATTGCCATTGAACCGCATATTGAAAAACCGAAAGAGTCTTCAATCTTGTCGAAATACCCTACATTTTTAGCAAATCATCACGCAGTAGATTTTTTCTGCGATACAATGAAAATCATACTTTCAGGTGGTTTACCTGTTTATGATTTAGAAGAATTGATGGATATTGATTTAGATACTCAACACCACCAAGAAGTAAAACCAGCAGAAGCCTTGAACACTATGTCCGATGCATTTCCCGGTTTGGGAATTGTTGCGGCAGTACTTGGTGTTGTAATCACGATGGGGAAAATTGATCAACCACCAGCAGTTATTGGTCAATCAGTTGGTGCGGCACTTGTAGGAACATTCATTGGTATCCTTCTGTGTTATGGAGTTGTTGGACCATTAGTGAAAAATATAGAAAACATTACTCACGATGAACATCAATATTTACTTTGTATCCGTGCATCACTATTGAGCTTTGTAAAAGGTGCTCCTCCACTTGTAGCTGTCGAATTTGGCAGAAGAGCTATATCGTTATATTTTAGACCCTCATACGAAGAAACTGAACAAGCTGTTAAAAAGTAATCTCCTTTTTTAATCATCATATACATTCTCAAAAACGTATTCCATTGTAGTCCATGGCAGAAGAATTAGACGACGAACAGAAACCCAAGAAAGAACAACCCATCATAATTAAGAAAGTGAAGGGCGGGGGCGGACATGGTCACCATGGAGGCGCTTGGAAGGTGGCGTATGCCGATTTCGTTACTGCGATGATGGCGTTTTTCTTGGTAATGTGGATTCTGAATATGAGCGATGAAACTAAAAAGGGAATTGCCAATTACTTTTCACAGCCGGGTGTTTTTAATTTTATGTCTGGAAAAGCACTTCCTGTAGAAATGAAATTAAGTGTTACAAATTATGATTATGCTATTGGTGCATCGAAATCGAATTACAAAGACGACGGATCTACTAATAAAAAGGGGGAATTACTTCAAGATAGTGCAGTAAAAAAAGTCTACCAAGAAGCACAAGCGAAAAGCGATTTTTCGAAAAAACGATTAGAAGAAACGAAAAACCAGATTAAGAAAGATTTAGAGGATATAGTTTCTAATCAGCCAGATATGGGAAAACTACTGAATTCTATGAAAATCATTTCAACACAAGAAGGTTTTCGAATTGAATTAATCGAATCTGAAGATAATATGTTTTTTGAACGAGGTAGCCCTGCTTTCACTGGTTTAGCAAGAGAAGTTTTGACCAAAATTGCTCGTTCAATTGGAAAATTACGTAACTATGTAGAAATTGAAGGTCATACTGATTCTTCTCCGTTTGGAACAAATGCATCATATACTAATTGGGAACTTTCTGTGGACAGAGCCAATTCGGCTCGTCGTTTTCTTTCGAACGAAGGGCTATGGGATGGTCAAATTATTAGTGTGGTTGGTTTTGCCGACAGAAAACCTATTCGCCCTGAAAGCCCTTTAGATAAAACAAATAGAAGAATAAGTATTTTAGTGAAAAACCTAAACCCTGAAGACTTTATAGGTTCTGAAAATTCATATTCAAATTTAGTAAAAAACATTGATTCTTCTAATACAGGAAAAGAGAAGAACCTAAAAGCAGGTGGGAAATGAAACCCGATTCGGTTTTGTTAATAGTTCAAAATTTGTCAATTGTTGAAAAACTGCTTTCAACTTTTAACGAACTTCTTTTCCAGATAGAAATTAATCACGTACTAACCTACGAAGAAGCCTTAAAGTTAAGTAAAACAGTAAAGCCAAACCTTATTATTGCCGACCACACAGAATCGCTTTTAGAGTATAAAGAAATTATTGAAACTATTCGAAATTACTCTCCTAACGATTACATACATTTTGTTGCAATCTGTAAAAACCAGAACCAATTAAAAGCGTTTCAACAAGGATTCAACGATTGTATAACCTATCCTTTTGACACTATTGAATACAATACTCGTATACAAAATATTCTTTCTATTTCGTATGGACAATATCAAAGAACTTTTCAAAATTCTCCAAATGAAGAAAATGAAGTTCTCAAAGCAATTGTAGAAAACACGAAAGAACTACTTTCAATTCGAATACCTTCGTATGAAGAAATTCTTTCTGAAATTGAAACAATTTCTATTTGGATTGCAAAAGAATTTAAAGATTTCGACGATGAAGAATTACAGGACTTACGGTACGCTTCAACCTTTTGGGCAGTTGGTAAGTTAGTATTACCAGATACTGATATTCGATTATCAATTACTAAAGATGGATTCTTAGACGGACAATTTATGTCTCAAATTCCAGTTATCTCTTCAGATTCACTCAAAAATAAACCGTACTTCGCAAATGTTATTCCAATAGTGGAGGCAATTTTTGAAAATTTTGATGGAACTGGTTTTCCAAATGGAATGCAGAGTTGGCAAATACCACTTGCATCACGGTTGTTAAGAGTTGTGATTGACTTTGAAGAATCGTTGGTTTCTTTTCAAGGAAATTTTCAAAAATCATTAGAATACATTAAACTATTTTCTGGTAAAATTTATGACCAGCGTTTTGTGGTACTTCTTGAACAATACCTAACAGAAGTTCAAGTTTCTACCATTCATCATAAAATTGTGAATATGTATGAAATAAAAGAAGGTATGGTGCTTTCTAAAGATATTGTTACTAATTCAGGAATTAAATTAGTTCCTAAGGGCAGTACATTGACAAAAAGTGCTATTGAAAAAATAATAAAAATGAGTGGTTCCGATCCAATAATTGGACGTATATATATTACTGTTTCAAATGAAAATTAAAAAATTTTTAGCGTCGAGTTTAAAAGCTGGCATTGAAAAAATGAAGGAAGAAATTGGACCAGAAGCCGTAATCCTTTCTACCAGAACTACAACAGTAAATGATGTAGAATTAGTTGAAATAGTTGCAGGAATTGAAGAACCCATATTTACTGACGAACAGCAACCAACCATTGGCGATTTAGTTCGTAAATCGTTTGCACGAGACCGTAAAGAACAAGAAAAC